>JBCCAJ010000109.1:0-7603 GCA_039814845.1 Pseudomonadota bacterium
AGTTGGCGGCGTTTCTGGCTTTGGACGATGCGCTCCTTCAAGGCGTCCGTGTCCCACTTATCGTGGATCATGGTTTCAAACATTTCAACGGTTTCCAACCGGTCAAGATCACCCGCAATGTTGATGCGTTCATCGCGGTCGGTCTCAAGGTCAAACAGCAAGGTCGGATCGTCTTTTGACCAGACAAATTTGTATCGCCCCTTGCGGATCATAATGATTGGCGAAGGGGTCGCCTCTGCGAGGTATTCTGCAAAGATCGGACGATCCAAACGGGGTGGAGCCGCAATCAAAGCGGTAAGGTCGGCACCCTCCAGCCTCTCGACTTCGCTTTTCCATTCCGAGCCTTCGGCAATGCCCATGAAGGTCGGCAGCAGATCAAGCAGTGACACAGGTGTCTGGACACGGCACGGAGCAACACCGGGCAGCTTCATAATCAAAGGGATTCTGAGGGCCGGTTCAAAGAAGTGTTTTTTGAACCACATGCCGCGCTCGCCCAGCATCTCGCCATGGTCAGAGGTAAAGATGATGGCGGTATTGTCTGTCTGTCCAATGGCATCCAGCGCGGCCAACACATTGCCCATCATCGCGTCGATATAGCTGATCGAGCCATAATACGCACGCCGGGCGCGCGCGATGTCTTCATCGGCAAAGGTTTGATCCAGCATTGCAAAATCGCTCAAGAGGCGGCGCGAATGCGGGTCATGTTCATTGGCCGACATGGCCGGAACACGGGGCAGCGGGATGTCCACATCCTCATAGAGGTCCCAGTATTCCTTACGGCACAGGTAAGGTTCATGCGGATGTGTGTATGACACCTGAAGGAAAAACGGACGGGTGTCTTCCGACCTGGCCAAGTCATAGAGATGCTGAATTGCGGCGGCTGTCACGGCCTCGTCAAAGTCGATCTGCACCGTCCGCTCACATACGCCCGAGATCATGACCGCGCGCGCATCGTTCGTGTCCCGTTTGCCTTCATCCCCCCAGTTTGGAACCCAGCTGAAATCAGCCGGGTAAAGATCGGGCGTCAGGCGTTTTTCAAAACCGTGATACTGATCCGGGCCGATAAAATGCATCTTGCCTGAAAGCGCTGTTTGATATCCAGCGGCGCGCAGATAATGCGCATAGGTGGGGACAGACGCGGGCATTTCGGCTGCATTGTCATAGGCCCCTATGGTGGAGCACAGCTGCCCCGCCGCCATGGAAAACCGCGACGGGGCGCATAGGGGGAAATTGCAGTAGGCGGTGTCGAAAACCGTGCCGGTCTGAGCGAGATGATCAAGGTTGGGGGCGTGGCATACCGTATCGCCGTAACACCTAAGCGAAGCCGCGGTCAGCTGATCCACCTGGATGAAAAGGATATTGGGTCTTTTCATGGTGTCTCAGCCCCGTCCGATCAGTTTACGTAGGGCGCCCACAGGGCCGGTTTCGTACCACTTGCGATGACCGCGGTCGCGCGCCGACGTGCCAAAGCTTTGACTGACGCGGTCAATCACGATGGCAAGGAACACGATGCCAAGCCCACCCACCGTGGCCAGCCCCATATCAAGACGCCCGATCCCACGCAGCACCATCTGACCTAACCCGGTTACCGAAATCATGGAGGCCACAACCACCATCGAAAGTGCCATCATAATGGTCTGGTTCACCCCCGCCATGATCGTGGGCATCGCGAGGGGTAACTCCACCTTGACCAGCGTTTGGCGTTTGCTGGCCCCAAAGGCGCGCGCGGCCTCCACCATGTCGGCGCGCACCTGCCGTATGCCAAGATTCGTCAGCCGCACAACCGGCGGCAGCGCGTAGATAAAGGTGACAATCACGCCCGAGACGTTGCCGATGGAAAACAGCATCACAATTGGCACGAGGTACACAAAAGAAGGGATCGTCTGCATCAAATCCAAAAGCGGGCGCAGAACGGTCCAGAACCGATCATTGCGTGCGGCCATGATGCCCAGCGGGATGCCAATCAGCGAACAAAAGATCACGCAAGTCAGCACGATGGACAGCGTCACCATGCTTTCTTCCCACGCGCCCATCAGCCCGATGGCCAACATCGATGCAGCAGAAACCCCCGCCAGCTTTCGCCCACCGGCCTGCCAAGCCACCAGCACGATAATCGCCAGCATCATCAGATCCGGCGCGCCGGTCAGCGCGTCCTCAAGCCCCGTCAGGACGATATCGAATGGCACCTTGATGGCCTGAAACACAAACCGGAAGTTATCCACCACCCATTGCAGCAGCGTTTCCACCCAGGTTCCGACCGGCACCCATTCGGTATCGAAAATGTTCCACAGATCCATGTCGATCTCCTATCCGCGCAAGGCGCGCAGGGCGTCCGTGATGGTGATTTGACCAACTGCGCCGCCATCGGCGTTGACGACCGTGACCGGTGCTTGATCGGTCATAAACTCATCCATGATCTCACCAAGTTCACTGCCCAAGGGCACAGTCTTGGGCGTGACCGCACGCCCGTCCAACCGCGACATGATCTTTTCGGCGCGCACCAGGCTGACACGGCTGATACCTTTGACGAACTCAGCCACATAGGCATCCTTGGGGTTTGTCACGATCTCTTCCGGGGTGCCGATCTGAACGATCACGCCATCATTCATGATGGCAATCTGATCGCCCATGCGGATCGCCTCATCCAGATCATGCGTGATGAAGACGGTGGTCTTTTTCACCTTCTGCGACAGCGCCAAGAACTGATCCTGCAACTGCCGCCGGATCAGCGGGTCGAGCGCGGAAAAGGGTTCATCCATCAATAGAATGTCCGGGTCTGCCGCCAGCGCACGGGCCAGTCCGACCCGTTGCTGCATGCCGCCCGACAGTTGATCAGGGTAGTGGTCCTCCCATCCGCTCAAGTCCATGGACGCAAGCGCCACGTCCGCGGCCTTGCGGCGTTGCTCAAGCGGAATATCCCGGACTTCCAGGCCAAATGCCACGTTCTCCGCCAACGTGCGATGCGGCCAGAGCGCCATGTGCTGGAACACCATCCCAATGGTTTCGGCCCGCAACCGCCGCAGATTGGTTTCATCCATCTGATCCACCCGCTGCCCGGCCACGTGGATTTCCCCGGCTGTGGGTTCGATCAAACGGTTGATGTGCCGCACAAGCGTGGACTTGCCGGACCCCGACAGCCCCATAATGCAGAAAATGTCTCCTCGTTTGACGCTGAAGGTGGCATCCCGCACGCCAAGAACACAGTCGAACCGGTCGCGCACCTCATCCTTGCTCAGCCCGTCTGCCTGCACGGCCTCAAGCGCCTGAGTGGCCTGAGCGCCGTAGATCTTCCATAAGCTTCGGCATTCAATTTGAACGTCTGACATGCGGTCCTCCGCAACAGCAAAAGAGGAGCGCCCGTTAAGGCGCTCCAGTCTCAGGGAGGTTAGTTTGCAGCGACGGCGGCTTCGGCCACCCAGGCGTCGAATTGGTCCTGATTTGCCGCGACCCAATCTTCGGCATGGCGTCGGAAGTCTTCAACAGTGTCTTCACCATCGCGCAGTTTTATCTGTGCTGCGTTCACCGCGGAAATCGGGATTTCGACGATGCTCAGGAACGTGGCGGCGGCTGGATTGTCTTCCATGAAGTCCTTATTGGCCACAACGTAGACGTCATTGACGGCAAAGCCCGGGTCCATGTCATCGCTGTCAGACGGAACACCGATCTGCACCACATCTTCGCCCGGCACCAGAACATCGCTGATCCAGTTCGGCGTCCATGTATAGTAGAGGATCGAGCCGCCTTCGTTGTAGCGCGTGATCGTGTCCGCCATAATCGCGAAATAGCTGCCCTGATCATGCTGGACCGTGTCACGAAGCTTGAACGCGTCCAGATGGTCTTCGATCGCGATTTCGCAGCCCCACCCCGGATTGCAACCCGACAGGTTGGCCAGCCCATCGTCATTGCCATCAAACAGCTTCGCCACGTCAGGATCCGCCAATTGCCCCAAATTGGTGATGCCATTTTCTTCGGCTGTCTTCTTATCGATGAAATAGCCCTGTCCGGCACCGGTGATCACGGCGTGGGATCGTACCATTGTGCCCTCACCACCGGACTTGTCGAAAAAGTCGTTATGCAAAGGCCGCCAGTGGTTCACAGTGTAATCGGCATCTCCTGATGACACGGCAAGATGCAGCGCCGGGAAGTCAGCCTCGCGGTGCTCACCCACGTCATACCCCAACGCCTCTAGCCCCAGTTGGACAACCATGTGTTGGAACCACGCATTGGCAGGTGAACCTTTGATCGGTTCGACGCTGACGCCTTTACCGGGCATGTCTTCCGCGAACACAGAAGCGGAAAGCGCCAAAACGGATGCGGCAGCGCAAAGGGTTAGCTTTTTCATTGTCTGTCTCCCAGTGGTGTTCTTCGTTGATTGCGCACCAGAGTAGACAAGTAGAACCGCCTGGGAAGTTGTGGAAATCGTGACATAGTGTTAACCAAAGCGTTATGGACAACCTGCGACGAGACGTACATTTACTAAAGAACATCGTTACTTTCCGTGCCGCTTGCATGTCTGAAAACTTTACGGCAGCTGCGCGCGAACTTGGTGTGTCCCGGGTCGCCGTCAGCCGGCAAATCGCCGAGTTGGAACAGGCGCTTGGCATGCGTCTTTTCATACGCAATCACAGACACGTCACACTGACCCGAAGTGGTGAGGTTTTCGCCAAAACGGTTAATCCGGCGCTTCAGGCGATCGCAGATGCCATGAATCAGCAACGCGCCAATACGTCGAAAATGCGTGTCACCATTACAGTAACATCGGCCTTTGCAACGTATTGGCTCATGCCTCGACTGGTCGACTTCGGAGCAAAGCATCCCGAGATTGAGGTCAACCTTGTCGCATCGGATCGCAATTTGGATCTCGCGTCAGAGGGCATCGATATCGCCGTCCGGTACGGTCCGACCAAACCGGAAGGTCCGGGCTGGGTCCCGATCATGCAAGAAGAAATTTTTCCCGTATTCGCCCCGGGCTATGAAGCGCGAACTGAATTGATGTCGGCATCTGATCTGCTGAAGGAACGGTTGCTCTATCTGTCGGGCACGTATCGGCCCGAAGCGGGGTGGCCATATTGGTTTCGCCATCACGGTCTTGCCCCGCCGGAGGCGCGTGCAGGCATTCAGATGAACACATACATCAACATGCTGCAGGCCGCGATTGAGGGGCAAGGGATCGCGTTGGCCGGCCATCCGCTTGTGGACTCTTTCCTTGACACCCGTGCGCTCAGCCGGATGGAGCATGTGGCGCCCTTGAAGCGCGATTGGTATTTTTTGTTTGTGTCAGAAGACAGCGACGCAGCTTGTGTGTTTCGTGACTGGGTAGAGGCGAAATTCGCCACGCAGCGCGCTACGTTCATGTGATCGCCGCTTTTGCCCGCGCTTGCACCGGGGGGCCTTGCGGGTGCGTTTTCCGGCAGGACCGACTATGACCGCGCACAAGATCCCGCATCGCCCCGCAACGCAGCGCCATCGTGCCGCCAGCGGCCCGGCGGCTGCCCGGCGGCGGTGCAAGCAAAAGCAGTCATGAAGCAGGTCAAAGAGGTCGTTTTCATCGCGCCAAGGACAATGCTCTAGACCTGCAAGGGCTTGACCTCTCGATGGGTGAACATGCCAACGATATGGCCGCAGCCGCACATTTGCCGCCCCAGATCGCGAAGCAAAGCTCGGCCTCGGGGGCAATTCAGGCTGATTTCACAGCGGAAGGTTTTTGGCTCCTCGTAGACCTCGAAGATGGGACGGGAAGTCGTGACACAGAAGAGCAAGATCAACCCGATGGTGAACAGCATCCAGCCCAAGACCCCGAAACAAAAGGGCAGATTGTTGCCAAATACCGATGCGTGGTCGTGCTGCCTGCTGTCGCAATTGAACGCCTGCGCTATGAAAATGTAAGTAGCTACGATCCCTGCTTGCTCACAGAAGGATGCGATCCATCAGTTTCACCAGCGCGAACATCTCTGGGAATGACGACCGGGGATATCGCCCAAATCAACCGGGCAATTCGGTCTGTGCGATTGCGTGCGCGATGGGGAATGCTTGCATCACAGCTGTAGCTGTCGCCTTCATGCAACGTGATGACTTCATCGCCTAGACCGACCTCAAGCTCCCCCTCTATCAGATAGGCATGAATTTCCCCTTGGTGCTTGAGCAACGTATCATCGGTTGGATCGGAATTTGGTTCATAGACTGACAGGCCCATGTAAAAATTGCCCCCGATAGAGCTGGACAAGAGCGCATCCGTGTATCCCAATTCACGCACGTCTTGGTCGTAGAGCGAATTCAAGTTGCGCCTGTTTTGAGACCGCACGACATGCGCCTGTTCCATGGGGCCCACGCCAGGACGTCGGGCAAAAAACCAGTCCGGTGTCACTGACAGTGCGGCCGAAATTGCGTTCAGCACATCCATAGACGGCTGCGAGGACCCGCGTTCGATCGCGCTGAGATGGCTAAGAGACACGCCGCTGGCCTCGCACAAATTCTTGAGCGTCATTTGCCGCGCTTTTCGCAGTTGCCGCACCTCTGACCCCATCGAGACAAGACTTTTGCCCAAGGCGTGCACGTTTGTTGGTTTGCTCATCGAGGTCCTGCCAGTTTTGATTTGTGTCGCCGATCTCTCGCTTGGTCAGTGGATATAATGGGCGGTAAATCGTCAAGAAAAGAATTTTCTTGTTAAATTACGTTAAAGACGGAATCATGAAATAATAATGCGGAAGCTTACACACATGTTAGCCACATCCGCGTCCGCGCCTCGCGCGCCAACAGGAGAGGAGAATGAAATGGAAGATCGCAAAATTTCAATGCTGACCCAAAGGGCCCGTTCCGGGGTGTCTCGGCGTGATTTCATGCGCAGCGCGGCCACGGCGGGCTTGTCGGTTGCCATGGCAGGATCCCTGTGGTCATCGGCACAGGCGGCCACTCCGAAAAAGGGCGGCACGCTAAAGGCCGGCGCCGACGGAGGCGCGACCACGGATACATTCAACCCTCTTGAGATGAACGGCGCCGATCACCCCACAATGTCGATCCTTTCCAGTTATGACACGCTGACCGAGGTGGACGAAAACGGCACACCGCAGCCAAGCCTTGCCGAAAGCTGGGAAGGTAATGCCGACGGCACATGGGCGATCAAGCTGCGTCAGGGCGTGGAATTTCATGATGGCAAGACGCTGACCGCTGAAGATGTGGTATGGTCGCTCAACCAGCACCTGAGCGAAGAAAATCGCGCGGCAGAGGCCCAACAGATCGTTCAAAACTTTGAAGAGCTGCGCGCCGATGGCCCCGACACCGTCATCATCAAGCAAAAGGAAGTAAACTTCGATCTGCCCACGCATCTGTCTGCCTTTGCCCTGATCATTGGTCAGGAAGGCAGTGAGGACTGGTCCGCTGGCGTTGGCACAGGGCCCTATGTAAAGGAAGATTATCAGCCCGGCGTTCAGTATCTTGGCAAAAAGTTCGCCAACTTCTATCGCGATGATCAAGGTCACTTCGACGAGGTTGAATTGCTCAATATCGCCGATCCGGGCGCGCGGATGTCGGGGCTTTTGTCCAATACTTTGCACGCCATCGGCTCACCGGAAACGAAGACCGCAGGCCGCCTCGCCGACGCGCCGGG
>JBCCAJ010000190.1:0-5757 GCA_039814845.1 Pseudomonadota bacterium
TCAGATTTGAAATAGGGCGCGTTATGCCCGGCATAGACTTTCCAGATATTGCGGCAAGACAGCTTTACCTCGCCCAAGCCTTGATCGTGGCTGTTATCCATCACGCGTGTCCCTAAGGATGACATCATTGCGGGGCCAGCCACATGGGCCCGCCCCGCAGTTTTTGGCTTTTACAAATCGCGCTTACTTCGCCGCTTTGCCTGCTTCGACCCACGGGGCCCATGTGGCCTCATTGGCAGCAACCCATTCGGCAACAACCTCTTCCAGATCGCGACCTTTCTGGTCGATCTCCAGCATCATGGCGTTTTGCACGTCATTGCCGATGGAATAGGCTTCAAAGATGGCGTTCGCACCGGGGTGGCTTTCCGCAAAACCCTTATAGGCGATTTTGCTGATCGAGGCCTGCTGGAAGCCACAGGCATTGCCCTTGGACTGTCCGCTTTCTTCAAGGCACTCGCCCTCGGCTGCGTCCCATTCCACCCAGTTCATTTCCGCATCTGCGAACAGCCAGTGGGGCTGCCAGAACATCATGAGCATGGGCTCTTCAGCCGCAACCGCAGCCTTGATTTCCGCAATCATCGCACCTTCAGAGCCACCCGCGACGGGGGCAAAGGGTATTCCGATCTGCTCCACCACGTCCTTGGAGCGCGTGCCCCAATCCGCCGGGTAGGTGATCAGGCGACCATTGGGGAAGGTATCTGCGGCGGCAAAGGCCTGCGCGCAGTCATAAAGCGCCTCATAGCTGGGCAGCCCGGGGCACTTTTCTTCCATGTAGGGCGGGTAAATCCAGCCTTCCTGCGGCTGCAGGCCCAGATCGCCAATCACGACGATGTCGCCGGATTCGACGGCCTTGGGATAGATATCGCCCACATTGTTCGTCCAGGTTTCCGGCTGCAGATGCAGCTCACCCTGCGAAATAGCGGCAAACTGAGGCACCGCACCCGCGGTCACAAATTCCACCTCATAGCCCGCCTTTTCAAACAGCGTGCCGAGGATATGGGCCGAGACATGCTGCCCCGTCCATTCATTGATCGGAATTTTGATCGGATCTGCGGCAGAGGCCGCCGTGGCCAACCCGAGGCTCAGAACAGCCGAGCCAAG
Source organism: Pseudomonadota bacterium (assembly GCA_039814845.1). GTDB lineage: Bacteria > Pseudomonadota > Alphaproteobacteria > Rhodobacterales > Rhodobacteraceae > Roseovarius. The sequence goes on from JBCCAJ010000190.1 coordinate 1,102, forward strand.
TAGCGTCGTCGTTTTCATGTTTAGTCTCCCTGTTATCAACATTTTTCGTCGATTTTTTATTGACTGACGAGTCAACAAAACACACTCGCCGCCGATTATCAAAAGGAATTTGGCCGCATGCGTTGCCGCAGTGCTGGCAACCGCTTGTGTTGCGACACTCCCCCGTCTGCATCCGACCTTACCCGACTGATCTCAGTTTTCAAATTTTTTGAAACCCGGACCGGGAATTTTGCAATATCGCCAGGTCTGGTGCAGTGTTTGTCTGTCACGAGAAGGATCATGCCATGACCAAACCCATCGCCGAAAACTGGTTCACCGTGGAGAATTTGGGCGACGGCGTGTCGCGCATTTATGAACCCCACATGGCCGACTGGCTGCGATGTAATATCTGGCATGTGCGGGGTCGTGACCGCGATCTTGTGATCGACACCGGCATGGGCGTGCGCCCGATGCTGGAAGAGATGACGCAGCTGACCGAACGCCCTGTCACCGCCATCGTCACCCACAGCCATTTCGACCATTCCGGCGGGCTTTATGAATTCAAAATCCGCTGTTGCCACCCGGCAGAGGCCGCGATCATGGCCGCGCCGACGCCGGAAAACACTGTATCTGACACCGGCTATGTCCGGGCGGAAGCCTTCACCGCCCTACCCCATGACGGGTTTAGTTACGAAAACTACTTCGTCCGTCCTGCCCCGATTACAGACTTGCTTAATGAAGGCGACGTGATCGATTTGGGCGACCGGGTTTTCAATGTCTTCCATCTGCCCGGTCACTCACCGGGCTCTATCGCGCTTTACGAACGCGACACTGGGCTGCTTTTCTCAGGCGACGTGATCTATGACGGGGAGCTTCTGGACGATCTTTACCACTCAAATGCTGACCATCTGGCCGATAGCCTGGGACGTTTGCGCGAACTGCCCGTGCGCACGGTCCATGCAGGCCACTACCCGTCTTTTGGGAAAGACAAGATGCTGACGATCATTGACGAATACATGGCCGGTGGGCGGCGTCCGGGCGATCTAGATGCCTGGATCCGCGGCGAGATCGACAAACACCCATGAGCGCGCGCTTGGCCGTCATTACAGGCGGGTTGGCCGGGATCGGGCTGGCCGTGGCACAGGAATTGACGCGGCAAGGCACGCGCGTGGCCATCGGTGCGCGGCGCGGCGGCAACGCAGATCTGGTCGCACGGATCAGGGACATGGTCGGCCCGGAGACCTATGTGGGCCCGCTGGATGTCACCGAGGACCGCTCCGTATCGGGGTTTATGGACAATGTGGCCACATCGCTTGGCACGGTTGATATTCTCGTGAACGCGGCAGGCATCACGCTGCACCAAACGACAACGGGCCACAGGTTGGAGGATTGGCGTTCTGTCCTTGATACAAATCTGACGGGGCCGTTCCTGACGACCCGCGCTTGCCTTCCCGGTATGATCGCGCGCCGCTGGGGGCGGATCATCAATATCGGCTCCACCGCGGCGCGAACGGCGCAGCCCGACTATCCGGCCTATTGCGCCTCTAAGGCCGGGCTCTTGGGCCTGACGCGGTCGGTGGCGCTGGAGGGAGCGCCCCACGGGGTCAGCTGCATCATGATCAGCCCCACATGGTTGGAAACCGATATGTTGCGGGCCAGTGCCGCGCAGATGGCGGAAACCTCAAGCCGTACTGCGGAAGAGGAAATCGACGCTATCGCCGCCTCCAACCCGCAAAACCGACTGGTGCAGCCGCAGGAAATCGCAGCGCTGGTGGCCTTTGCCTGTTCAGACGCAGCCCCTGCGCTCACTATGGAGGACATCCAGATCAACGCCGGGGCCCACTGGTAAAACCTGACGCGGATCACCCACGCAGATGCCCCTTCAGAAACGCAGCGCCCGCTGCAAGCGACGCCGCCGCCTCGGGCAGTTCGTCATAGAACTCAAACACGTGCCAAAGCCCGTCATAGACATCGAGCCGCACCTCTTGGCCCGCTGACACCATGCGCCGCGCCAATTCCGTGCATTGGCTGAGCAGGAGGTCCCGCGTCCCTGTCGTGATCATCACCGGCGGGCCACCCGCTGAGAATGCCCCGTGAAGCGGCGAAATTTCGGACCGCCCCGCATCCGCGTCCCCGGCATAAAGCGCCGCCGCCGCATGCAGTTTGGCACGCTGCAACGACGGATCACGCAGGTCATTGGCCTCCACGCTGTCGCCCCCATTGGTCAGGTCGCACCAAGGTGACAAAAGCAACACTGCGGGGATGCCAGATCCTGCCCGCTGCATCACGGTCAAGGCCAGATTGCCGCCGGCAGATTCCCCTGCCAGCGCCACAGGGCCATCCTGGGACAACGCGTCATAGACTGCCCACGCGGCCTGATGCGCGGCAGGCCAGGGATGTTCCGGGGCCAAAGGATACTCCACTGCCACGAACCGCGCGCCCGACCCGGCGGCAAGGGCGGCACTGACGATCAGATCCTCTTGTGCGCTGCCCGTGACATAGCCGCCGCCATAGCAGTAAAGCACCGTGCCCTGCACCTCGCCCTTGGGCCGTATATCCAGACACGGCTGGCCGTTGATCGTGATGTCGTCCAGCCGGACACCGGTTCGCGCCAAAGCGCGTTCGCTTCGCGGTAGAAAGGCCGCCCGCGCCTCCTGACGCAGCTTGTCAATATTGTCTCGGCGCGCCTCTTCGCTATCTGACCCGGCAAGCTCCGCCAAAACCTCGCGCGCCTCTGTGCTCATGTAGGCTTTGTCCGTCATGTCTGCCGCCCCCCTTTGATGAAGATCATCACAGGTTCCATCAAACCCGCGGCCATCATCAAAACCAAGCCTGCAATTTCTCGAAACCCGAGGACTTCGCCTGCCAGCAAGGCCGCGGAGGTGGCGCCGACTACCACTTCAGCCATGAACAACAGCCCCGCGACCCCAGGGTTCAGCCGCGTTGGTGCGAAGACAGTGGCCAAACAAGCGGGCATGGTCAGCAAGATCGTCACCGGCACCACCCAGATCAAAACATCGCTGAACTGAACCCATGAGGGCTGGGGCAACCCGCCCTGCGCCGTGACAAAGAGGGACACCAGAAGACAGGCCACCGCCGCACTGGCAAAAAAGTTCACGCCGTGTATGGCAAAGCTTATCTTGGGATGGTTCATCAGGATCAGCAGGGAAGACGCGGCCCACACCATGCCCGACAACAGCGCGCACCAATCGCCCAGGTTTTCGGGCAAAGGCAATCCAGTGTCGCGACCAAAGACCACGAAAAGGCCAGTGAAGCACAGGATCAACGTCATGATCCGCGCAGGCGTGATCGGGTCCTTTAGAACCAGCCACCCAAGCAAGAACCCCCAGGCAGGCATCGCGTAGAAGAGGACGATCACCCGCACAACATCGGTGTAGAGAAAGGCCGTGGCATAAAGCGCAAAGGCAATGCCGCCCAAGAACCCGCCCGACAGTTCAAACACACTGGCCCGGGCATAGACGGCGCGGAATTTCCAAGTGAGCGGCAGGCAGATCAGCAGTGGCAACCCGGCGAGCACGACCATGGCCCAGGGACCTGCAAAGCCCGCCTCTTCCAAGGCGCGGATCGGGATCCAGAAAAGACCAAAGGACAGGCCCGCAAAAAGCCCCGCTGCAATCGCTGCGCGTTCACCCGCCATGGGGCGCCTGCAAAGTTGATTTGGGAAGCGACAGCATTGGGCAAACCCGCCAACAAAAGACCCCTCTGTCGTGGCAAAAACCACGCCCCCTGTAAAGCCGCGACAGCGCACGCAAGGCCTCAAAATCTTAAAAAGATTTTGCACGCATTCTTTCGAAGAATGCGCCGCCAACGTTGGCGGCAAAATTTTTTGAAAAAATTTTGCTACCGGCGGATGCGCTGGGCGAGCTCCAACAGGATCAGTGCCACCGCCGCCCAGATCAGGATCGCGAATGGGCCCAATCCCCAGCCTCGTACCCAGCGCGAAATCATGTTTCCGCGCGGATGAAGCCCCCACTCGGCCAGCCAGTGCTGGTTTGTCCAAAGCTGGAAAGGCCACCAAGGCGACAGGTAAAGGATGATAGGCAGGCATAGCGTTGTGAAAAGTGCACAGAGCACAAGGCGATTTGGGGTGCCCTCAGTCATGGCCGCACCACTGTTTCATAGTCCGGTGTGAAAATTATCAGATCACCGCGCCGTTCCACGTCGCCGTCCAGCGTGACGTATTCCCCCACCATATCCAACATGACCTGTGGACGCTCTGACATGCCCGCACCGCCCAGCATCAGGAATTCTTCGCCCTCCACCGGTTGGGTGGAGACAAATACCGGTGGCACGCCCCCGATGAGGCACAGATTGGCACAAGCTTTGTGCGCAAGGCCGCGACCCGGGCGCATCGCACCCGCGAGGCATTTTCCATCGCAAATTTCCCCCGTCAGACGCCAGCGGCCGAGGTCCTCACTCGGCACGTCCGGCACGTCCTTTTCCACGGCCACCAAGGCATCTGCGCGGCCCTGCACCTGCAACATGTTGAGCGTGCCGCGTTCCAGCACAATGCCACGCACGCTGACCATTTGACCATCAAGCGGCACCCCCCGCCCGCCAAGGCCGCGCTTCGCACCAGAGGACAGCATGATCGTTTGACCCGTCGGCACGCGATCAGTGCCTTGGGTGACGTGCAGCATCGGCTCGGGCGTGAGA
>JBCCAJ010000377.1:0-3369 GCA_039814845.1 Pseudomonadota bacterium
GCGCGATGACACCCTTCTGATCATGGCAGCGGATTCAGACGCAGGCGGAATGCAAGTGATGCGGCAGGACGCGGGCCCGGTGGATCCGGTGACATGGGGCGGTGGGATCCTGCATGGGGTGGAAGGACCGCGCGGTATGGCGTTTGAAACCGCGCCTGACAAGGCAGGAAGGACGCATTTCTACGGCATTGCCTGGACGGGACGAAGCGACGTGGCCGGAGGCATTCTGGTGCGAGCTGCGGGAATGAACAGCGACCTGATCACGCCGCTGATGGACAATACGGGTGTCTATTCGGTGATGTACCGCACGCTTTTTGGGTCACCAGAATGAACCAGTGCGCGGCTGTTGGGTTAAAAATTCACGACACACCGGGCTTGACCCGGGGCCGCACCCCATCACCACGTCGAGGCCTCGGATCGGGGTCCGGGGCGAATGATGCTTCACGCCCAAAACCCCTGCCTGACACTTACGAAAACTTCGGAAAAATCCGGCCAGTGCGCTCCATATACGCCCGATATTCATCCCCGAATTCGCGCAGCATCATCTCCTCCTCCTTGGGCACGCGCAAAACGTATAGCGCGGCAAACGCGACAACGACGGCCCCGCCCGCGATTAGATTCTGCACCAACAGCGGCTGTGCAATCGCATAGATCCAAAGGGCCGCATACATCGGATGGCGCACCCGTTTGTAGACCCCATTGGCGACCAATTGGTGTTCTTCGCGCATCTCAAGCGAGGGACTCCAGTTTCGGCCCAGATCAGCATGCGACCGCCAGAAGAGATACGCAAAGGGTACAAACAGGATCAGCCCCAAAACCGAGGTATCAAAAAGCAACGTGTAGTTGGCAAAGGACAGGACATCGAACGGCCCACCCTTCGTGACAAGGTAAAGAAGCGGAAGCGGCCAAATTGTCAGGAAGATGCCAGCGATCAGGACCCGTTCCTGACCTTCCCTCTGATCAACCGCGGTGTCCACGCTTTTGGATTGTTCATGATAGGGCAAGCGAATGATGAGCAGCGCGAAGAAGAACGCGATCCAGACACGTTCCGGCGATGTCAGCGCGTCAAAATTCCACCACAGCAGCCCACCCGCGATGACCATCCGCAGGACAGACAGGACATAGCCCACCGTCCCGGACGCATATGCGCCACCTGCCTTTTGCATGATACGGCCTCACCCCAATCATTCAGCCATCGACACAGTTGCGGCAGCGTCTCACATCTCCAAGGCGGTGTGAACCGATTTTGAGAGTTTTGAGACAAGTTCGCCCATCTGATCCGAAGACAAGATGAAAGGCGGGGCAAGCAGAATGTGATCACCCCGCCGCCCATCCCGCGTGCCCGCCATGGGGTAGCAAATCAGCCCGTTTTTCAGCGCGATCTTCTTGATTTTCCCGGCAAGCCCTCGGACGGGATCAAAGGGCGCTTTGGTCTCGCGGTCTTCCACCAGTTCCAGCCCAATGAACAGCCCACGTCCCCGGATGTCGCCGATATGTGGGTGCTGACCAAATTCATCCTTGAGCGACGACATAAGCTGCGCGCCTAGGGCTTTGACCTGCTGTGGCAGGTTGCGCGATGTCATCTCCTGCATCACCGCCAACGCGGCGGCCGTCGCGACCGGGTGGCCCAGATAGGTATGGCCGTGCTGGAAAAATCCCGACCCGTTCGCGATGGTATCATAGATCTTATCGCTGCACAGCATCGCACCAATGGGCTGATATCCTGCGCCGAGCCCCTTGGCGATGCACAGAATATCTGGCGCGATGCCGTCATGGTCACAAGCGAACAGGTCGCCCGTCCTGCCCATGCCGCACATCACCTCGTCAAGGATCAAAAGAACACCATGGCGATCACAAATTTCACGTATTCGCTTGTAATACCCCTCCACGGCAGGGACCGCGCCCAATGTCGCCCCCACCACGGGTTCGGCCATGAACGCCATCACCGACGCCGGCCCCAGGCGCTGAATTTCTGCATCCAGCTCATCTGCCACGCGCTGGCCATAGTCAAAGCTGCTCTCATCTTCGCGCCGATCGACGTATTCGTAGCACGGCGCGATGTGGCTCATCTCCACCAGAATTGGCGCGAATTGCGCACGCCGCCATTCATTGCCACCTGCCGACAACGCACCCAGCGTGTTGCCGTGATAGCTCTGCCGCCGCGCGATGATGTGGCGGCGTTCCGGCTGCCCGATTTCGGTGAAATACTGTCGGGCGAGTTTGATCGCGCTTTCCGCCGCCTCAGACCCGCCAGACACAAAGTAAACCCGATCAAGATTGCCCGGCGCGTGCTCAATCAGCATCTCGGCCAGTTCTTCGGCGGGTTGTGATGTCATGAACCCGGAATGGGCAAAGGCGATCTGCCCCACCTGATCGCGCACCGCCTTGATCACCGCCTTATTGGAATGACCAAGACAGGACACAGCCGCATCCCCGCAATCAAGGTAGCGCTTGCCATCCGCGTCAATCAGATACGGCCCATCCCCTCCCACGGCGGTGGGCAGATCGGACTTGGTGTGGCGTGGAAAGACGTGACTGTGATCTGGGCGCATGGGATACCTCCGCACACAAGTCTAGGCCTTTCGGTGCGTCAAGCACAACGCTCAAGGTTTGGGGTAGAAAACGGCACCCGGCAAATAGGCGCGCGGCAGATCCATCCCGACGGGCAAAGCACGCCCGGTGGCCAGATGATCAGGCAACAGATGGGTGTGAGGGCCCGTCGTGACCGCATCCCCCTGCCCCGGGATTTTACCTTGCACTTCAATCCGTCCCAGCGCGCTTTCGACCACGCGCGTAGGGCTTGCAGACAGAAGCGATGCACCGATCTGCGGCAGGGCGTGTACCAACGGCAATCCCGCCGCGCCCTGCAGCGCCTCTTGCACAGCCCCCTCCGCCACGCGCACGCAGAACCGCCCCTCTTTGCGCCCCAGCCCAAGATCAAAAAGGCGCGTGCCCGGATCATCCAGCAAAGGCGTATCATCACCAAGATCATTGACGCCATCGGCCACAGGCAACCGCCCGCGTTCCCGCTTTACCGCCAGTACGACACGAGGCTCAGACATCATGCCCGGCGGATCGAAGGTCAGCGCGCGGATGTCATCATTGATCACAACACGCATTGCGCCGTTCTGCGTCTGGGCAACTATTGCATCACCATCCGCATCCACATGGGCCGTTGCACCTTCTGGCACCATGAATTCCGCTACCGCGCCGACCACACCCATAACCCATGTCCCGCGGGCGTTCTCAACAGACTTGATCACGAATTCGCGGATGTCTTCCGTGGTCCAGGCTAACCTGCGACAGGTCACGCCCAATTCCCCCAAACGGCCCGGGATTTTCTCCCAAACCTGATCACGCACCTCCTCC
>JBCCAJ010000431.1:0-2821 GCA_039814845.1 Pseudomonadota bacterium
GTTTTCCCGCAAAAGCCCAACTGCCGACATGATCTGCCCAGATTGGCAATAGCCGCATTGCACCACATCCAGTTCAACCCAAGCCTGCTGAACCGCCGCACCCACGGTGTCGTTCTCCATCGCCTCAATTGTCGTGATCTCCGCCCCTTCGACATCGTCGATATAGGTCTGGCAGGATCGCACCGGTTCACCGTTCAGATGCACAGTGCAAGCCCCGCAAGAGGCCACGCCGCAGCCAAATTTGGTGCCTGTCATCTTCAGATCATCGCGGATCACCCACAGCAGGGGGGTGCCTGGCTCGGCGTCGACCGTGTGGGTTTTGCCGTTCAGTTTGAGGTTGATACTCATGGGAAAAACTCCTGGGCTGGTTTCCATAAAGGTAAACTTGCGAGTTTAGGGCAGCTCGGTCTCGGAGGGGTGTAAACGGGTGCGCTTACAATCCTGCTGGCCCGATCAAGCGACCGCTCCTTTAAAGATGTGTCATGAAGACCTGCAATCAACCCATGCCGCATAAGCGCGACTAGATTATTGATGCCCCAGAGTATTGATGCCGCGGTGGCCGCATTTCTGACCAAAGGCTTTGCCGCGGCGAGCATGGATCGGATCACTTCCACTGCCGATGTGTCCAAGAGGACGGTCAACAGGCATTTCCAAAGCAAGGAGGATCTGTCCCGACCTATCGTTGAGACCCTTTCGGAATCGACGTCCGAGGGCCTCACTATCGGTATCAACCGGGCGACCCAGAAGCCAGGCCGCCCAGTGAGAAGTTTACGCCACCAGATCGAAGCGGTCGGCGTTCATGACCTTGGTCCAGGCCGCTACGAAATCGCGCACGAACTTTTCCGTGTTGTCATCCTGTGCGTAGACTTCCGCGTAAGACCGCAGGATCGAGTTTGACCCAAAGACCAGATCGGCACTCGTTGCGGGCCATTTGACATCGCCTGTTGCGCGGTCGCGCAGCTCATAGGTGCCATCGTCGACCGGGTGCCAGCTATAGGCCATATCGGTCAGGTTGACGAAAAAGTCTGTGGTCAGCGCACCGACATTGTCGGTGAAGACGCCGTAGGTGTTGCCGTCATGGTTGGTGCCCAGCACGCGCATCCCACCCAACAGAACGGTCATCTCTGCCGCTGTCAGGCCCAGAAGCTGCGCCCGGTCGAGCATCATCTCCTCGCCTGATACCGCATAGGCGTCCTTCTGCCACTGGCGGAAGCCATCGGCGACCGGTTCCAGAACGGAGAAGCTGTCGGCATCCGTCATCTCGTCCGTGGCATCCCCCCGACCCGGCGTGAATGGCACCGCTACGGAATGACCGCCCGCCGCGATAGCCTGTTCCAGACCTACATTTCCGGCCAGGACGATCACGTCGGCAACCGACGCACCCGCCTCGGCGGCGATGGGTTCCAGAATGCCCAGCACTTTGGCCAGACGATCGGGTTCATTGCCTGCCCAGTCTTTCTGCGGGGCCAGACGGATGCGCGCGCCGTTGGCACCGCCGCGTTTGTCAGACCCACGGAACGTGCGCGCGCTGTCCCAGGCGGTGGCGATCATTTCAGCGCTGCTGAGGCCGCTTTCGGCGATCTTGGCTTTCACCGCATCCACGTCATAGCCGGTGGGGCCAGCGGGCACTGCATCCTGCCAGATGAGGTCCTCGGTGGGCACATCGGGGCCGTAGTAGTTGGCCTTGGGCCCCATATCGCGGTGGGTCAGCTTGAACCACGCGCGGGCAAAGGTATCGGCGAAATAGTCGGGATCGGCGCCGAATTTCTGGCAGATCTCATTGTAGATCGGGTCCACTTTCATCGCCATGTCCGCATCGGTCATCAGAGGGATCGCACGACCAGACGGATCGGAAGGATCCAGCGGCATTTCATCTTCCGGCATGTCTTTAGCGGTCCACTGATTGGCCCCTGCCGGGCCTTTGATCAGCTCCCACTCATATCCGAAGAGGTAATCGAAATAGCCCATATCCCACTTGGTCGGCTCTTTCGTCCACGCGCCTTCAATGCCGGAGGTGAAGTTGTCGGCAGCCTTGCCTGTCTGGCCGGGGTTGGCCCAGCCAAAGCCCTGCATATGCACCGGGCAGCCTTCGGGTTCTGCCCCGATGGCATCACCCTGACCGCCGCCGCCATGGGCCTTGCCAACCGTGTGGCCACCGCAGGTCAACGCGGCAGTTTCTTCGTCGTTCATTGCCATGCGGGAAAACGTTTCGCGCACATGTTGCGCCGTGCGGGCCGGATCGGGGTTGCCGTTCACGCCCTCGGGGTTGACGTAAATCAGACCCATATGCACCGCAGACAGCGGGTTTTCCAAGGTCGAGGCATCGCCCAGATCGGCGTAGCGGTTTTCTGACGGGGCCAGCCATTCGCTTTCAGAGCCCCAATAGACATCCGTTTCAGGCCCCCAGATGTCTTCGCGGCCAAAGCCGAAGCCGAAGGTTTTCAAACCCATGGATTCATACGCCATATTGCCCGACAGAATGATCAGATCCGCCCAGGAAAGCGCATTGCCGTATTTCTTTTTCACCGGCCACAGCAGACGGCGCGCTTTGTCGAGGCTCGCATTATCGGGCCAGGAATTGAGCGGCGCGAAACGGATATTGCCGGAGCCGGCACCCCCGCGGCCATCTTGCATCCGGTAAGACCCTGCAGAGTGCCACGCCAGCCGGATCATCAGGCCCCCATAGTGGCCCCAGTCGGCGGCCCACCAATCCTGACTGTCGGTCATCAATGCCTTCACATCGGTCTTTACCGCCTCATAATCGAGGCCCTTCACCGCGTCACGATGGTTGTAATCGGCATCCATTGGATTTGTGCGCGCA
>JBCCAJ010000072.1:0-9521 GCA_039814845.1 Pseudomonadota bacterium
CGGCGGGGGCGTGTTGCGCGTGGGCGGATTTTACACCGCCTATGGGATGAACGCGGATGGTTCAAAATATCAGGGCGAGGTGCAGGTTTCTCAGGTGGGCAGCACGGTGGAGTTGTTCTGGGCCGTCGGCGGCCAGCAATACAGCGGGCGCGGTGTGCTCAATGGGGCGGTGATGACCGTAGATTGGGGCGCATCAACGCCTGTGATTTATGTGGTGGTTGGCAATGAACTGCACGGCACTTGGGATGGGGGCACCGCACTGGAACGATTGGTGCCTCGCTAAATCGCTTCAGGATTTTCGAAGCTTTTCCAAAACCTTAATCGCAGCGGAGGTGGGCGTCATCTGACCTTCGGCCACCTCTTCACCGGCCTGTTCCATGGCTTTGCGCATGGCGGGGCTTTGCAACTCTGCCAGCAAGCCATCCTTCACTTCCTGCTCAAACCAATACTGCGCCTGTGCCACACGGCGGCCCGAAAAATGGCCCTCAGCCCGGCGCCACGCCACGAGCGTGTTCATTTCATCCCACGCCGTGTTCAGCCCGTCCTCCTGCAACGCCGACACCATCATCGCCTTCGGGAACCCATCCGGGTCCTGCGGGCGTTTGCGCAGCAAGCGCAGCGCGCCGGTATAGTCCGAACAGGTCCGGGTGGCGGCCGGTTTAAGATCGCCATCAGCCTTGTTGATCAGGATCATATCAGCCATCTCCATGATCCCGCGCTTGACGCCCTGCAATTCGTCCCCGCCCGCAGGCGCGAGCAAAAGGATAAAGAGATCAGACATTTCCGCGACCACTGTCTCGGATTGCCCCACGCCCACCGTCTCAATCAGCACCACGTCAAAGCCTGCCGCTTCACACACAGTCACCGCCTCCCGCGTGCGCCGTGCGACACCGCCCAAATGGGACCGGCTGGGGGACGGGCGGATAAAAGCCAGCGGGTCACGGCTTAGCCGATCCATGCGAGTCTTGTCGCCAAGGATCGACCCGCCCGACCGCGCACTTGACGGATCCACTGCCAACACCGCCACCTTCAATCCCTTGGCCGTCAGCATTGTGCCAAAGCTTTCAATGAAGGTAGACTTGCCAACCCCCGGCGTGCCTGACAGCCCGACGCGAATGGCCTCACCCTGACCCGCAAGCCCGGCGATCAGCTCACCCGCTTGTGCCTGATGATCCGCCCGCCCGCTTTCCACCAAAGTGATCGCGCGGGCCAATGCACGACGCTCCCCCTTGATAATTTTGTCGCGAAGCTGTGCAATGTCCATGAAAGCGGCCCAGGTGTTGATTTGACGCGTCTTGTGCATGGTCAGACCCGCCCTGTCCAGAGGCTGCAAGGGGGAAGGGACACGCCTGTGGAATTTATTTTAAACCGCCTGTGGTTGGTTGCCTTGATGGCTTGCACCGCTCTGCCCGCCTGGGCCGAGCAATCCAGCATGAGCTTTGATGTCCGGCTTCTGGGCGCGCGCGTGGGGCTTTTTACGATTGCCGCCAACAGCTCCGGCGGCGGCTATGCCGCGCGGTCGAAGTTCACCACTGTGGGCCTGGTGGGCGCGCTAAAGAAGATGGAAGCCGATGTGACCGTCCAAGGCCGTCTGACCGGGGGACGCATGCAACCGGTGAGCTATGTGGAGGCCATCGATGACGGAACGCGTGTCTCTGATGTGGTGGTGAAGTTCGCGCCGGGCACGCCGCGTCTGGTCTCTGGCGACACGGGCAGCAGCGCGCCGCCGGCCTCTGGCGCCGCGCTGAACTCAGCCATCGATCCTCTAACAGGCCTTGTCCTCCTGCTCAGCGATCAGGATCCATCCAAAGTGACCTGTGTTTTCACTGCCAATCTCTACGACGGGCACCGCCTGGCCAAGATTGAACTCACCCAGGCCGAGCCACGCGGCACTGGCAAGACCTGCCATGGCACGTATCAACGCGTCTCTGGCTACACCAGCAGCGAACGGCGCAGCCGCGTCCTGCCCTTGGCGATTGACTACGTGACCCATGGCGCCACCTTGCGGGCCGAACAGGTAAGGGTCGACACGCGCTATGGCCCGGCGGTGGTCAAACGCCGGTGAAAGAGCATGTGAGACTGCCTGTTGAAGAGGTTATTCCAGAACTTTTGGATGCCCTGAGGGATCGCGGCCGCGCCGTTCTGCAAGCCCCTCCCGGTGCGGGTAAGACAACCATGGTGCCTTTGGCGATGCTTGAGGCAGGGCTCACCGACGGTCGCATCCTTATGCTGGAACCCCGTCGCCTGGCCGCTCGTGCCGCCGCTGAGCGGATGGCATCCTTGTTGGATGAGCATGTGGGCACGCGTGTGGGCTACCGCATCCGGGGGGAGGCGAAATCGGGCCACGCCACGCGGATCGAGGTGGTGACTGAAGGCATCCTGACCCGCATGATCCAAAGCGATCCGGAACTCAAAGGCGTGGGGGCCGTGATCTTTGACGAATTCCACGAACGGTCCCTGAATGCGGATCTGGGTCTGGCGCTCTGTCTCGAAATCGCAGGCGCGTTGCGCGATGACCTGATGCTTTTGACCATGTCCGCCACGCTGGATGCAGCGCCCGTGGCCAAGCTGATGGAAGCCCCCATCATCACTGCCAAGGGCCGCAGCTTTCCAGTCGACATCCGGCATCTCGACAAACCCGTCCGCAAAGAGACCCGCTTCGACGCCTCTGTTGCCGACCTCGTGCGGCACGCCATGGCGGAAACAACAGGCGGCGTGCTTGTGTTCCTGCCGGGTGAGGGTGAAATCCGCCGCGTGGCCGACCGTCTGCGCAGTGACCTGCCCACGAACACCCATCTGCGCCCGCTTTACGGTGCGCTACCGTTCAAAGACCAACGCGCCGCGATCACGCCGATGAAAGACGGGCGCAAGGTTGTGCTGGCCACCTCTATCGCGGAAACATCTCTCACCATTGAAGATATTCGCGTGGTGGTGGATGGCGGTCGCGCGCGGCGGTCACGATTTGACCCAAGCTCCGGCATGGCGCGGCTGGTGACTGAACCTGTGACCCGGGCCGAGGCCGAACAGCGCGCTGGCAGGGCAGGCCGTGTGGCGAAGGGGCTGTGTTATCGCCATTGGACGCGTGGTCAGGAAGGCGCCTTGGCGGCCTACCCCCCGGCGGAGATCGAGGCCGCTGACCTTGCAGGCTTTGCCCTAGAACTGGCGCTTTGGGGCGCAGGGCCGGGGGATTTGCCGCTGCTTACGGCCCCCAACCACGGCAGCTATGCCGAGGCGACAGATCTCCTTCGCCTGCTTGGCGCGATGGATACGGACGGGCGGATCACCGACCACGGCAAGGTGCTGGCCAAACTGCCCGTGCATCCGCGTCTGGCCCATATGCTGGCCACGGCCGGGCCCAAAGCGGCGAAGCTGGCCGCGCTCCTGTCTGATCGCGATCCCCTGCGCGGGACAGATGTGGATATCACCCTGAGATTGCGGGCCCTGCAGGACCAAAAAAGCCCTGCCCTGTCACGCATCCGACAAGAGGCCAAACGGCTTGCGCGCCTCACTGGCGGCCTTTGCGCGCATGACATCAGCGCAGGCGGCATGGCGGCTCTTGCCTATCCCGACCGGATCGGGCTGCGCCGAAAAGGCGACGCGCCGCGCTACATCCTGTCAGGCGGGACAGGCGCCGTGCTGCCAGAGAGTGACCCGATGGGGGGCACCCGTTTGATCGTGGCCACCGACCTTGATGGCGATCGGCGCGAGGCGCGGGTGCGGCAGGCGACCGCGTTTGATGAGGCCGAAATGCGCAGGCTCTTTGGGGACCAGATCGTCTGGCAGAAGGTGTGCCACTGGGACAAACGCGCGCGCCGGGTAACGGCGCGCCTGCATGAGACATTCGGCGCGCTGGTGCTGGAGGACCGTATCTGGAAGGACGCGCCAGAAGCGGCGGTGGCCAAGGCCATGCTGGAGGGTATCCGCGATCTGGGGCTCAAATGGTCCATATCCGCGCGGCTCTTTGCGGCCCGGTCGCGCGTGGTAGAGGGTATGCCAGATGTACGCGACGAGGCATTGCTCGACACGCTCGAAGACTGGCTTTTGCCCTATCTAAAAGGCGTCAAAACCGCTGAGGATTGGAAACGGTTTGACATTCATGACGCCCTGCGTGCCCGGTTGACATGGGAAGAACAAAACCTTCTGGATGCAAAAGCCCCGCCCAGTTTCACCACGCCCTTGGGTCGCAAGATCCCCATTGATTACGGCGCCCAGACCCCCGAAATCCAACTCCGACTGCAAGAAATGTTCGGCCAGACGACCCACCCGATGGTGGGCAACATAGCCCTGCGCGTCACGCTTTTGTCCCCCGCCGGACGGCCCTTGCAAACCACGCAGGATATTCCGGGTTTCTGGGCGTCCTCCTACGCAGACGTGCGCAAGGATATGCGCGGGCGTTATCCCAAACATCCCTGGCCCGAAGACCCAACAGTGGCCGATCCAACCTTGCGCGTTAAACGCCGCAACTAGCCGCGCCGTCCCCGCCGCCGCTTGAGCCGATCATGGGCATCTCGGGTGCCGTCATGAAACGTCCCGAACCACTTGTCCCAGGGCATTTCCAGATTGCCATAATTCACCTCAAAATACCTGTGATGCATCTGGTGGTGAAACGTCCCCAGGGCGAGGCTCTTTTTGTCTTTCACCAGCATGCTTTCAAACCCGGTATGCGATGTGGCCGCCGTAAGCGCCTGATGCTGCATATGGAAAAGCACATGCACGATCCCGCCAGGCACCACCAAGTGGATCAAGATGGAGCTGAAGAAGAGAACGTGTTCCACCGGGTGCATCGACAGGCCCGACCACGGCCCGACATTGATGTTACGATGATGCAAGGAATGCGCGATGCGGTAGAGCGGCCCCCAATGCAGCGCGCGATGGACCCAGTAGAAATGGAAGGAAATCCAGATGGGCGTCAGGAAAAAGAGCGCGGCAAACCAGAAGGGGCTGTCCGACCATAAAAACACCGGCGCGTAGTCATTGCCCATCGCCCAGAAAAGCAGCACCTCAAACGCCGTCCAAACCCCCACCCCGCTGCTCAGCGTCCAGAACGCATTGTCCCGCACCTGCCCGCCAAAGGTGAAGTTCTTGCCCTCTGTCGCCAGATCTCGCGGATCGTATTTGAGGTCTTTTCCTTGCCGCTTTGCCCCGTGGAAAAACCAATGCAACCCACCGGCAACAAGGATCATCAACCCCATATTCCGCAGCC
The DNA here is from genome assembly GCA_039814845.1 of Pseudomonadota bacterium. Classification (GTDB taxonomy): domain Bacteria; phylum Pseudomonadota; class Alphaproteobacteria; order Rhodobacterales; family Rhodobacteraceae; genus Roseovarius. The sequence continues at coordinate 5,204 of JBCCAJ010000072.1, forward strand.
AGATGAGCGCGATCCAGTCGAACGAAAGCGTCTTCGTGGTCTCCAGCGACGGCTGCAGCCACATCCAACAGATCAGCGCCAGCACGGTGAGAATGGAATTTTCCGCCATCCGAAGCCACCGCGCGGCCACCCAAGTCATCATCCGTGCCGGGTTCGGCGGCCATGAAAAGAAAGGCGATACCTGAATGGGCACCTGCGGCACATGGTGCCAACCCGGAAGTGTCTTTTCCTTGGGATCGGTTGCGTCGGACATCTGAAGCTCCATCGCTGTATTGCCCGAGAGTGCCACGTCTGGATCGTCGAATAAAAATGATTTATTGAATGAACTAAGTCTATTTTTTCGAGGTACGGTATGAGTTCCGACATTCGGCTGTCTTTGCGTACCTTGCGAGCCTTTGCCACGGTGGTGGAGTATGGCTCCATCAACAGGGCCGCACGCGCCCTCAATGTCGCGCCCTCTGCGGTGGCGAGCGCCGTGGGCCAAGTGGAGACTGAATTCGGGACATCCCTTTTGATCCGGACGCGATCAAAGGGCATCACGGCCACGGCTGAAGGCCGCGCAATGGCCACCCGGTTTCGGCGATTTCTGGAGGATTACCAGGATATCCTGTCAGAAGGGCGCGACATAACAAGCAGTTTTGGTGGCACCCTTCGGATCGGGTACTATGCCCCCGTGGCACCCGCTTTCCTGCCACATCTTCTGCAACCGATCATGGCAGATAATCCAAACCTGACACTTGAACTGCAAGCCCATGATAATGCGTCCGTGCAAACAGCGCTTCTGGAAGGGCGCGTGGATTTGATCCTGTTCACCGGGCAGGATTTGCGCAGCGGGATCAAGACACAGGATTTGCTGACGCTTGCGCCCTATGCTCTTGTTCCGAAAGCGCATCCGATTGCAGGCATGGATCGCTGCACGTTCGCGCGCCTTGCCCAAGAACCGATTGTTCAACTCGACCGGCCCTTGGCGCGGCCCTATGTGGACGGGCTGTTTCAGTCGGCAGGCGTTGATCCGGACATCGTGGCGCGCAGTGACAGCACGGAAATGGTGCGAAGCCTTGTTGGCAGTGGGATGGGCGTTGCGGTTCTCAGCATGCGCCCTCGGACGATGATCACTTATGGTGGAGATGAACTGAGAGCGATCCCGCTTGACGCTGATGCAGCCGCTCTGAACCTTGTGTCCGGCCATGCAGCTGGCCAGCCGCGCATGCTGGTTCGGTACGTTCTGGAGCAGCTGCAAAACTGGTCCAAAACGGGCAGCGCACGGGCGCTGTATGTTCAGTGAGGATCAATCCCACCAAGGCCCGTGATGTTTGCCCGTCTCATCCAGCCGTTCAAACCCGTGATGGCCGAAGAAATCCCGCTGTGCCTGGATGACATTGGCCGTACCGCTGCCCTGTCGCAAGCTGTCCATGAATTGCAGGGCGGACGCGAGGACGGGCACCGCATGACCGCCCGCAGCGGCCTCGCTCACAGTCTTGCGCAGGCCACTGAGGCCACGGGTCAGTTTATCGGAAAAGACCGGCGACAGGATAAGCTGGCCATGGGGCAAATCACCCCGGAACGCATCCGAAATATCGTCCAGCAGTGCGGAACGGATGATGCAGCCGGCGCGCCAAATCTCCGCCACGCGGGCATAATCAAGCGACCAGTCATAAAGCTCTGAGGCCGCTGCCAGAATGCGAAAGCCCTGCGCATAGCCCAGAATGCGCGCGGCCATCATGGCATCGGCCAGCGTGTCCGCGTCCAGATCAAGCTTGGCGCGTTCGCCACCGAAACGGGCCTCCATGGCAAGACGCGCTTCTTTTTCTGACGACCAACTGCGCGCGCCCACCGCAGCCTCGATCATATTGGCGGCCTGGCCCATGCGGACGGCCTCTACCACCGTCCAACGGCCGGTGCCTTTTTGACCGGCAGCGTCACGGATCACATCAACCATGGGTTGGCCGGAGGCAGGGTCGGTGTAGCCCAGAACCTTGCCCGTGATCTCAACCAGATAGGACTTGAGCGGGCCTTGATCCCATTCGGTGAACAGCGCACCGATCTTGGCAGGTTCCCACCCCGCGCCGAAGCGCAGAAGGCTGTAAACCTCAGCCAGCATCTGCATATCGGCATACTCAATCCCATTATGCACCGTCTTGACGAAATGACCGGCACCGTCGGGGCCCAGATGATCGACGCAAGGGTCATCTTCGTGGGTGGCGGCAATGGCGCGCAGAATGGGGCGCAATTGTTGCCAGCTGTGATCGGACCCGCCCACCATCATCGACGGTCCATGCCGCGCACCGCTTTCACCGCCTGACACGCCCATGCCAACGAAATGCAGATCCTTCTCTGCCAGTTTAGCCGTGCGGGCGCGGGTCAGGTGAAAATCAGCATTGCCGCCATCGATGATCGTATCGCCGGGGTCCAAAAGCGGGCTGATGGCGTCGATCATCATATCCATGGGCTTGCCCGAGGGGATCATGAACAAAATGACACGCGGGGTTTTGAGACCTGCAACGAAATCCTCCAGACTGTCATAGGCGGTCAGGTTGCGTGTCAGTTCGCCCGCCTCCGCCATGAAGTCGGCAATCCAGTCCAGCTCACGGTTTGTGACAGCGACGGAGATTTTGTTGTCGGCCATGTTAAGCGCCAGCGCGCTGCCCATGGTGCCGAGGCCATAAACGCCAATTTGTGCTGTCATTGCATGTGTCCAGTTGCCGTCTGCACACTCACCCTAGAGGCTTTCTTTTGAAAGCTAAATTGTTCTTTTGTAGGCAGCCGGCCCGCATTCTTTAAAAGAATGCGATCGAAGTCATTCAAAGACTTCGTCAGCCTAGAGGCCGAGGCACCAGCGCATAATGGCCTTTTGCGCGTGCAGGCGGTTTTCGGCCTCATCGAAAATCACAGAATGTGGGCCGTCCATCACCGCACTTGTGGCCTCTTCCTCCCGATGGGCAGGCAAGCAATGCATGAAAAGCGCGTCAGGCTTTGCGTGGGTCATCAGCTCTTCATTCACCTGATAACCGCGCAGCATGTTGTGGCGGCGTTCCTTGGTGGATTGGCTGTCATGCATGCTGACCCAAGTGTCCGTGACCACCAGATCGGCACCTTCCACGGCCTTGACGGGGTCGCGTTCAATGCTGACCCGGCTGCCGGACTTCCGCGCGAGGCCGATGAATTCATCTTCAGGGTCAAGCTGTTTTGGGCCGGTGAAGGTGAAATCGAACCCAAGCTGACCGGCGGCGTGCAGGAAGGACGAACACACATTGTTGCCATCGCCAGACCAGACCACTTTCTTGCCTGCAATTGGGCCACGATGTTCTTCATATGTCATAACATCGGCCATGATCTGGCAGGGATGCGTGCGGTCGGTCAGCCCGTTGATGACAGGCACATCGGCGTAGTCAGCCATGTCGAGAAGCACGGATTCGTCAAATGTCCGGATCATGATGAGGTCGACATAGCGGCTCAGCACACGGGCGGTGTCGGCAATGGATTCTCCGTGGCCAAGCTGCATTTCTGCGCCCGACAGAAGCATGGTCTGCCCGCCCATTTGCCGCACACCCACATCGAAGCTGACGCGGGTACGGGTGGAGGGTTTCTCAAAGATGAGCGCGACCATGCGACCGTCCAATGGGCAGTCATCATCCGGCGCGCCACGGGGGCGACCGGCGCGAGCGGTTTTCATGGACTGCGCGCTATCGAGGATGGCGCGCAGGTCAGAGGATGCAGTTTTGTGAATGTCGAGGAAATGGGTCATGGGTTTTGCTTTTTGAAAGGACCGGAGTGGGAGCCAGCCCCCACACCCCCGGGATATTTGTGGCCAAAAGAAGGGCTAGGCGAGTTCTGATGTCAGATGCTGAGCCACGGCAGTGGCGGCGGCGTCGAGGCGGGTGGTGGCCTCCGTGATTTCATCGTCCGAGATGGTGAGGGGCGGCAGGAGACGGACGACATTGTCTGCGGCGGGCACAGTGGCGACCAGCGCATCATAGCCAGCTTGGACGAGATCCGTGTTGGGGGCTTTGCATTTGAGTCCGAGCATAAGGCCCTGTCCGCGAACGGTCTCAAAGACATCCGGGTGGGCGGCCACCAGCGGTTCAAGCTTTTGGCGGAAAAGACCGGCCTTGCGGTTGACCTCAGACAGGAACCCCTCATCGGTCACGTGATCCATGACCGCGTTTCCCACCGCGCAGCCTAGCGGGTTGCCGCCATAGGTAGACCCATGCGTGCCTGCTGTCATGCCGGAGGCGGCCTCTTCTGTCGCGAGCACGCAGCCCAGAGGGAAGCCGCCGCCAATGCCTTTGGCCACAAGCATGACATCAGGCGTGATACC
>JBCCAJ010000452.1:0-2578 GCA_039814845.1 Pseudomonadota bacterium
AGCGATGTCGCTTGGTCTTGGCGTGCGGGATGTGTCCCTAGCCACGGTTCTTGAGGCATGGACGGCCTACAACCCTGACAACCCCGATCATATCGTCGTGCGGGATCTGCGTGTGGCGCGTGCCGCGGCGGCGCTTTTGGGCGGCGCGGCGCTGGGCCTTGCGGGGGCTTTGATGCAGGTCATGACGCGCAATCCTTTGGCCGATCCCGGGATCCTTGGGATCAACAGTGGTGCGGCATTCGGGGTTGTGATTGGCATTTGGGTGCTGGGCCTGAGCGCGCCGGGGGCGTTGGTTCTTCCCGCGCTTATCGGCGCAAGCGTTACGGCCATTCTGGTTTTGGTGCTGGGCGGCGGCGCGGGACGGGCTGGGCCTGATCCGGTGCGGATGGTGCTGGTGGGCGCGGCGCTCAGCGCGCTTTTTCTTTCGCTTACCTGGGCTCTTCTGATCCTGAGCCGTCAGTCGCTGGATATCTATCGCTATTGGGTGCTGGGCGGGTTCGGTCAGGTGGACCCGAGCCATCTTTGGGCGGTGATGCCACTGCTGCTGGCAGGTTTTAGCGCGGCTTTGGTATCGAGTTTCATGCTGAACCCGCTGACACTGGGCGATGATACGGCGCGGGCCTTGGGTGTCCGGGTGGGGCTGGCGCGACTGATCAGCCTTGTTGGGATTGTCTTGCTCTGCGGCACGACAGTGTCGCTTGCGGGCCCTATTGCGTTCATCGGGCTGGTCGTGCCCCATCTGGTGCGCCCATTCACTCGCGGGGATGTGCGGCGCTTGGCGTTTGGATCCGCCGTTTTGGGCGGAGCTTTAGCGATCACGGCAGATGTGGTCGGCCGGTTGATCCTGCCGGGGCAGGAGATTGAGGCCGGTGCGATGATGGCGCTGATTGGCGGGCCTGCACTGATCGTGCTGGTGCAGCGTCAGCGGGAGGTGCGGGTATGAGCACGCTCACCTTGCGGTTCGCGGCGTTTTCGATGCGGGTGCCTCGGCGGTTGGTTGTGGTCAACGCTACGCTGTTCGCGGTGCTTTTGGTTGTGGTTTTCGCGGGCCTTTTGGGCGGGACCTATCCCATTGGCCTGCAAGAATTGACGGCAGTTCTTTCCGGCACCGCGGACCCTGTCACGTATATGGTGGTGATGGAAAATCGCCTGCCGAGACTTCTGACCGCACTGGGGGTTGGGCTGGCCTTTGGCATGGCGGGAGAGATGGTGCAGACACTGTTGCGCAATCCGCTGGCCTCACCCGACGTGATTGGTTTTAGCGCGGGGGCCGGTCTTGGCGCGGTGATCACCGTGGCGCTGACCGGGGCGACCGGGTTGGTCCTGCCCGGTGCGCTGGCAGGCGGTGCGATGACGGCCGCTTTACTGCTGGCATTGGTATGGAACAAATGCATGAGCCCCGGTGCGATTGTGCTTGTTGGGATTGGCCTCACCGTCACGTTGGGCGTGATGACAGACCTGATGATGGTGCGGCTTGATGCCAATAACGTGGGCGAGCTGGTCAAATGGATCATGGGGTCGCTGAGTGCGCGCAGTTGGGCAGACACGGGCCTCGTTTGGGCAGGCTTGGCTGTGGTGGCGCCGCTGGCGGCCTGGCATCAATTTGCGCTCACACGCCTCACCCTGGCTGATGACGTGGCCACGAGTCTGGGTCAAAGCATCGTGCAGGGCCGCGTGATCACGATTTTTTTCGCCGTGGTGCTGGTAGGGTTTGGCGTGGCGGCGGCTGGTCCACTGCCATTCGTGGCGTTCGTGGCGGGGCCCATTGCCCATGGCCTCAGCCGCGCACCAAGACCCACGCTGTTGACCGCAGCCCTTGTGGGCGCCTTGGTCACTCTTCTGGCGGACCGTATCGCGCAGGCTTTGCCGGGGTTTCTGGTTCTGCCCGCTGGTATTTTCACCGCGTTGATTGGCGCGCCTGTTTTGATCTGGGTCCTCATTGCCCAAAGCCGGAGACGCCGCCGATGACCCAGCTCAGCACGAAAAACCTGGATCTGGGCTATGGTGGAGCGCCGGTTCTGAAAGACATCACGCTGGACATTCCGGACGGACAGATCACTGCGGTGGTAGGCCCCAATGCCTGTGGCAAGTCCACGCTGTTGCGCTGTCTGGCGCGGCTTATCAAGCCAATGCGGGGCGAGGCGTTGCTGGATGGCACGCCCATTCACAAACAGAACACCAAGGCTGTCGCCCGACGTATCGCACTGCTTCCGCAAAGCGCGGAGGTGCCCGCTGGCATGCGGGTGATCGATTTGGTGGCGCGGGGCCGGACCCCGCATCAAACCCCGTTTCAGCAATGGTCCGCCAAGGACGAAGTGGTTGTGACCCATGCTCTGGCGCAGGTGGGCCTGTCAGAAGAGGCGGAGCGTCCGGTCAGCGATTTGTCCGGAGGGCAGAGACAGCGGGCATGGATTGCCATGGTATTGGCACAAGGCACCGATATCCTTCTCTTGGATGAACCGACGACGTTTCTGGATCTGCGCTACCAGATTGAAACTCTGAAATTGGTGCGCGCGTTGCAGAAAGACCGCCAACTGACCGTTGTTATGGTGCTGCATGACATCAACCTCGCCACGCG
>JBCCAJ010000069.1:0-9569 GCA_039814845.1 Pseudomonadota bacterium
ACAGAGGCGCTGAAGTTCTCGCTCAATATTCCGGCGGTCAAAGTGTCGGAGGCGGTGGGCCGCGATTTGGTGCGCAAAGTTGCTGAAGATTTCGGGATCCGCAGCGATCTGGCCGACAGCCCGTCCCTGGCACTGGGTGCGTCCGAAAGCACGTTGCTGGAGATGACCGGGGCCTATGCAGGCATCCTGAACGGTGGGTCCTCGGTGACGCCCTACGGTCTGGAGGAACTGACGCTTCTGGGAGAAGAGACCCCGCTGATGGGCACTGCAGGTGGCATCGGCGAACGTGTGATCCGGGAAGAGGCCGCGCGGCAACTGACGTGGATGATGTACAAGGTCGTGGCAGACGGCACTGCGCGGCGGGCGCGGCTGGATGGTTGGGAGGTGGCGGGCAAGACTGGCACCACGCAGGCGGCCCGCGATGCATGGTTCATCGGGTTTACAGCAGATTATGTGACAGGCGTCTGGATGGGGTACGATGACAACAGCCCCCTCCAACAGGTGACGGGCGGCAGCCTGCCAACCGATATTTGGCGTGAAACCATGGCGCGGGTGAATGAGGGTCTGACCCCCCGACCGCTGCCTATGTCGCGGGGCATTCGTGAACAGGTGGTCGAAGATATGCAACCGCGTCAAACACAGCCCCGCCGCGAAACGGCCGTCGAACGCATCCTGCGGGATATTCTGGGGCGTTGACCTTGCCACTGGATCCACAAAATTTTTGAAAAATTTTGCCGCCAACGTTGGCGGCATTTTTTTTGGAAAAAAATGCATCAGAATTTTGGGAAAATTCTGTGGGTGCTCTGGATCGCAGGATTGTTGAGCTAACTCAACGGGATGAGAGCATTACTGCAAAGGGTCTCTGAGGCTTCAGTCCATGTGGATGGGCACGTGATCGGGGAAACCGGCGCGGGCCTGTTGATCCTGATTTGTGCCATGCAGGGCGATGAGGAGGCACAGGCCGATCAACTGGCTGCCAAGATCGCCAAGCTGCGGATCTTTCAGGATGAGGCGGGTAAGATGAACCGGTCTCTTTTGGACACGGGCGGTGGAGCGCTGATCGTAAGTCAGTTCACACTGGCCGCCGATACGAAGCGCGGGAACCGGCCCGGATTCTCCGCCGCCGCGCCGCCTGATGAAGGGGAGCGGCTCTATCTCCGCTTCGCGCAGGCACTAGCGTCGCAAGGCATCACGGTTGCCACAGGTCAATTCGGGGCAGACATGCAGGTGCAGCTTACCAATGATGGCCCTGTTACCATTTGGGTTGAGACATAATGCAGCGGTTCCATTTGCCGGGAATCGGTTAGGATCATCCCATGCCTTATGAATGGTCCGCCTCTGACGCATCCCACGATGCAGAACAAACCCTGCGCCTTTGGCCGCACCGATCGTTGTCGCGGCGGGGGTTTGCTGGGTTTATTTTGATCACGTCTGCCATGATCTCAGTGCCGCTCTTTCCGCTATTGGGGACTGTTGTGCTCTGGGGCATTTTGCCGTTTCTAGTGCTGTCCGTGGGCGCCGTTTGGTTCGCGTTGGAAAGGTCCTACCGCGATGGGCGGTTGCAGGAGGAACTGACCATCGACGCGGACGAAATTCACCTCACCCGCACCAGCCCCAATGGCCGATTGCAGGAATGGGAATGCGAAAGTTACTGGGCGCGGGCCCAGATGCATGAAACGGGCGGGCCGGTACGCAATTACGTGACGCTGTCGGGCAAAGGGCGCGAGGTCGAGATCGGAGCGTTTTTGTCGGAAGATGAGCGCGTATTGCTCTTTGGGGAATTGTCGGACGCGCTGGTCAAAATCTCTCGGCGGTGATCAGGCGGAAAGCTTGTCTTTCACCTTGGGCCCCACCGCGCCGAAGTCCATCTGGCCTGTGTAGTCGGCCTTCAACTGCCCCATCACCTTGCCCATGTCGCGGATGGATTCTGCACCCGCCGCGGTGATTGCGGCTTCTATGGCTTCCGAGACTTCATCTTCGGTCAGCTGACGTGGCAGGAATTCAGCGATAATGGAAATCTCCTGCTTTTCGCGCTCAGCCAGATCGACGCGGCCGCCCTCTTCGTAGGCGCGCAGGGATTCTTGGCGCTGTTTGGTCATCTTGCCCAAGAGCGCCAGAATTTCATCATCGCTCATCTCTGCGGGCAGGCCTTCGCCTCGGCGTTCAATGCCCTTGTCCTTGATCACAGCATTGATCAAACGCAGCGTACCCAGACGCAGTTTGTCTTTGTCTTTCATGGCGCGTTTGAGGGCGTCATTGATGCGGTCGATGAGGGACATGGGTGTGGTCTCTTCCTGCTCTGATTGAGGCGCGATGCCTATCCGATAGATGGGGATGAGGCAACCGCTTGCAAGACCCCATATTGCCCCTTGACCCCCCGGCTGCCTCTGCATAAACCTCCGACAATTTGCCGATCCGACCCTAAAAATCAGAAAGCTGTCCAATGGCCATCATGACCCCGTCGCGCCCCACCGCATGTCTTGCGCTGGCGGATGGGTCATTGTTCTACGGCCGCGGGTTCGGTGCCACGGGGCAGGTCACGGCAGAGCTGTGCTTCAACACTGCGATGACCGGTTATCAGGAGATCATGACCGATCCATCTTATGCCGGGCAGGTTGTCACGTTTACCTTCCCTCATGTCGGCAATGTCGGTGTGAACCCCGATGACGATGAAACCGGCGATCCGGTCGCTGAAGGCATGGTGGTAAAGTGGGACCCGACCGAGCCGAGCAACTGGCGCGCAACCGAGCGGCTGGCTGATTGGCTGACACGGCGGGGCCGGGTGGCGATTGGCGGCATTGATACCCGCCGTCTGACACGCGCCATTCGTCAGCAGGGCGCGCCCCATGTGGCGCTGGCCCATGATCCGGACGGGAACTTCGATGTCGAGGCGCTTGTGTCCGCCGCGCGAGGGTTCGTGGGTCTCGAAGGCCTTGATCTGGCCAAGGACGTGACCTGCGCGCAATCCTACCGCTGGGATGAAATGCGCTGGGCTTGGCCCGAGGGGTACGCGCGCCAGACCGATCCCAAGCACAAGGTGGTCGCCGTGGATTACGGCGCCAAGCGCAACATCCTACGTTGCCTTGCTAGCGCGGGCTGCGATGTGACCGTCCTGCCTGCCACGGCCACGGCGGATGAGGTAATGGCCCATGAACCCGATGGTGTCTTTTTGTCAAACGGTCCAGGCGATCCGGCGGCGACAGGCGAATATGCCGTGCCGATGATCAAGGGTGTTTTGGAAAAAGACATCCCGGTCTTCGGCATATGCCTTGGTCACCAGATGCTGGCGCTGGCGCTGGGCGGTGACACGGTGAAAATGAACCACGGTCACCACGGCGCGAACCACCCCGTGAAAGAAGTTGAAACCGGCAAGGTGGAGATCACCTCGATGAATCACGGCTTTGCGGTGGATAGTCAAAGCCTGCCCGAGGGCGTCGTGGAAACCCATGTGTCGCTTTTTGACGGATCGAACTGCGGCATCCGCATGGTCGACAAGCCGGTCTTTTCCGTCCAACACCACCCTGAGGCAAGCCCCGGCCCGCAGGACAGTTTTTACCTTTTTGAACGCTTTGCAGCCTCAATGGCGGACGCGCAAAAGTAAGAGCTAACAAGGGTTTCACGGCCGCCATTAACGATGCGTTAATCTTGGTTAACGGGCTGAATATTAACCACAAATTTACGTTTCATTAACCACCCCGGGTCTAGTCTGGCGGGAACGCGCGCAGAACGGGGTATTCGTTGTGGGAATAACGGAATTACGTCAGCTCGGCCAAGCTGAAGGGAACTTCAAAGGCAACACGCAGGATGTGCAAGCACGGCGCGCCATGGATTTATTGCGTCATGGGGCCAGCACGGAAGATGATATTGCCCATGCCCGAACGGTGCAGCGCAATTGCAAGGCCTCGCTTGACCGGATCTTGCTGACGGAAGGTTTGGCGAGCCAGCATGAATTACTCGATGTCCACGCCAAATCCTGCAAGTCGCGTCAGCTGACAGCCACTGAATTATCAGAGCTGTCTTATGTGCAAGCCAATGTGGCCGTGTCGCTACTGCTTACCCATGCGGTGCTGCCGGTGATGGATCGCGATGGCCTGCCCGCCCTGGTGGTGGAGGATCCTTCCGATTTGGCCGGGTTGGGGGATATGTTGCCGATGGAGCTGAGCCGAGCGCGTATTCTTCTGGCCCCGAGAGAGGCGATTCAAACCCAGATTGCCACGCTTCATCGCCGTCAATTGACCGAAGCCGCCTGCACCCGCGTGGCCGAGGCCGAAAGCTGCCGTACCTGGAGCCGGACGCGTGCTGCGCGGTTGATCATGATCGGGATGGCCTTGATGGCGCTCATTGGGGTGACATGGACATTCCCCAATATCGTCTTCGCCGGCTTTGCCATGTGGGCAATTTTCACGCTTTGCGTGTCGGCGGTGTTCAAGACGGTGGCCTTTGTCGCCCACAAAACCACCGAACCTGATCGCGACGACCGGCTGCGCGCCAGTGACGATCCGTTGCCCAAAGTGTCGATCCTTGTGCCGCTTTATAAAGAAACGGAGGTGCTGCATGCGTTGGTGTCGCGCTTGTCGCGGCTCACCTATCCCAAATGCCTGCTTGATGTCCTGCTGGTGATTGAAGAAGCCGATGAGACGACCCGCGATATGCTGGCCACCATTGATCTGCCGCCCTGGATCCGGCCCGTCGTGGTGCCCGATGGCCAGCCGCGCACCAAGCCACGCGCGATGAACTACGCACTGGATTTCTGCGAAGGGGATATCATTGGGGTCTATGACGCCGAAGACGCGCCGGAACCCGATCAGATCACGCAAGTGGCCCGCCGGTTTCAAGCTTTGCCGCCGGAGGTGGCGTGCATTCAAGGCGTCCTGGATTACTACAACCCGCGTCAGAATTGGCTCGCCCGCTGTTTCACCATTGAGTATGCCACTTGGTTTCGCGTGATCATGCCGGGCGTGTCGCGGCTGGGCTGGGCGATCCCGCTTGGGGGCACAACGCTCTTTTTCCGCCGCAAGGTGCTGGAACATCTGGGCGGTTGGGATGCCCACAACGTGACCGAGGATGCCGATCTGGGCTTTCGTCTGGCGCGCCACGGGTACCGCACCGAAATGCTCGCTACGGTGACGGAAGAAGAGGCAAACTGCCGCCCCTGGGCCTGGATCCGGCAACGATCCCGATGGCTTAAAGGCTACATGACCACGTACATTGTGCATATGCGAAGGCCGGGGCTTTTGCTAAGTCAGTTGGGATTTTGGAAGTTTGTGGGCTTTCAGGCCCATTTCCTGACCGCGCTGTCACAATTCTTCCTTGCCCCGATTTTATGGTCCTTCTGGCTGGTGCTCTTTGGGCTGCCCCATCCTCTAGATCCGTTCCTGTCCCGGGAAGTGATGATCGGGCTGGGCAGCGCGTTTCTGGTGATCGAGGTGGTCAATATTGCGCTCTACGCGAGTGCTGTGTCAGGCCGACGACACCGTCATCTACTTGCATGGACGCCAACGATGCATTTCTACAATCCACTAGGGGCCGTGGCGGCGTACAAAGCGCTCTATGAATTGGCGATCAAACCTTATTTCTGGGACAAGACGCAGCATGGTCTGGCCAAGATCCCGCCAGACAAGCGCGCCCGGTGGGCGGAGGGTCCGCACGGCGGGTGAGACCGATCAAATCGTGCTTTCCACCTCACCGGAATCGAGCTTCAACCGGGTGACAAACGCCTTGGAAATATGAGAGCGCAACGCCTCTGAAGCCGCGTCTACATCGCCCGCTTCAATGGCAGAGACGATGCTTTGATGTTCGGACAGCGCATCTTCATCGCGTCCCACAGCCGCCAGCGACGTGGTGGCCATCAAGGCCATAGACCGATGCACCAAATCCAGTTGCTGCACCAGAAAGCGGTTGTGGGAACTCAGGTGAATCTGCTTGTGAAACCGGCGGTTGGCCCGGGCCATGGCCTGCGGCTTGCCGATCAGCTTGTGATCGTCGGTGACCATATCCTGCAAAACGCGCACCTCTTCGGGGGAGGCATGGCGCGCGGCCAGCCCTGCGGCGAGGCCTTCGAGTTCCGCACGCACCACGTAAAGCTCAGCCAGTTGGTTGTGATCAAGCGAGGCCACAATCAGGCTGCGCCCATCCCGCGCCAGAAGGCTTTGGGTTTCCAGCCGTTGCAAGGCTTCTCGGATGGGTGTGCGCGACACGCCAAACCGATCCGCAAGATCGCTTTCCACAAGCCGGTCGCCGGGCCGGAAATCCCCGCCGTCGATGGCCTCAAGGATCATTGTATAGGCGTCTTTATTCATCGCGACGGGCCTTTGTGTGTGCGTTGAAGTAAACTGTAACCCTTTTTAGACAAAGCGCCATAGCTAACCAATGGGCCCCGGTCTGCGCTCTTCGCTGAGCAGCACATTGGCCTCTACATCCCCTACGCCGGGCAGCATCATGATCCGCCGCCGCAGCACCCGCTCGAAATCAGAGATGTCCCGCGCCACGATCCGCAAGCGGTAATCATAAAGTCCAAGGATGTGTTCCACCGTTTGCACCTCTGGAATGGCCGAAACAGCCCGTTCAAAATCGGCGATGCTCACCCGGCCTTTGGTGGCCAGCTTCACCCCCAGAAAGACCGTCACGCCGAAGCCAAGCGCCTCCGCATCCAGATCAAGCCGTTGCCCTTTGATGACACCGGCCTCCCTCAGTCGTTGAATGCGCCGCCAGGTGGCCGGCTGCGACAGGCCCAATTCGCGCCCCAATGCGCTTGCCGTCCGGGCGGCATCCTCCGTCAAGAGCCGCAACAGCGCGCGGTCTGTGGTGTCCAACTCCATCATAGGGGCAGCACCTCATCGCTTTTGATCCGCGCCACATGCATCAGCGCCTCGATATCCGCGATGTGGGGCAGGGCGAGGATCTCGCTGCGATAAATGTCTTGGTAATGCGCCATGTCGCGCGCAATGACCGACAGGCGCACATCAACGCGGCCCAGAAAGGTCTGGATTTCCACGACCTCAGGCACGCCGCGCGCCGCCTCTAGAAATTCATCGAAGGCCCGCGGCGCGGATTTCTCCAGCGTCACTCGCAGCGACACCTCAACCTCGTAGCCCAACGCACGCCAGTCAATCACCGCCCTGTTCGCACGAATGATCCCGGCCTCCCGCAACCTTTCCAACCGCCGCGCGCAAGTGCCGGGGGTCAGCCCGGCCTGTTCCGCCAAATCGGCAACCGCCAGATCGGGCGCATATTGGTACTGCCGCAAAAGCCGCCTATCAGTGTCATCGAGCATGAAAAAACCATCAAATCTTATTTTTGACTATAAATACTCAAATAAAGCCTCAAAAAAAGGGAAAAATGCCGGTCTGATCGTGAGATTCCCCATATGATACGCGCCAAATCAACCTGTCAGGAGACACATCATGCGCGTTTATTACGATCGCGATTGCGACATCAACATGATCAAGGACATGAACGTGGCCATTCTGGGCTACGGCAGCCAAGGCCACGCCCATGCGCTGAACCTGCGCGATTCAGGCGCAAAGAACGTGGTGGTGGCGCTGCGCGAAGGTTCGCCATCCGCCAAGAAAGCCGAAGGTGAAGGCCTGAAGGTCATGGGCATCGCCGAGGCCGCCGCCTGGTGCGACCTCATCATGTTCACCATGCCCGACGAACTGCAGGCAGAGACCTACAAGAAATATGTGCATGACAATCTACGTGACGGCGCAGCGATGGCGTTTGCCCACGGCCTGAACGTGCATTTCGGCCTGATTGAGCCCAAAGACACTGTTGATGTGATCATGATGGCCCCCAAAGGCCCTGGCCACACAGTGCGCGGCGAATATGCCAAAGGCGGCGGCGTGCCCTGCCTTGTGGCCGTGAATAACGACGCCTCCGGTCGCGCGCTGGAGATTGGCCTGAGCTATTGCTCCGCTATCGGTGGCGGTCGGTCGGGCATCATTGAGACCAACTTCCGTGAGGAATGTGAAACCGACCTCTTCGGTGAACAGGCCGTTCTCTGCGGTGGTCTGGTGGAGTTGATCCGCATGGGCTTTGAGACGCTGGTGGAAGCGGGTTACGCGCCCGAGATGGCCTATTTCGAATGCCTGCACGAAGTGAAGCTGATCGTTGACCTGATCTATGAAGGCGGCATTGCCAACATGAACTACTCCATCTCCAACACTGCGGAGTATGGCGAGTATGTTTCCGGCCCCCGCGTTCTGCCCTACGACCAGACGAAGGCGGAAATGAAGGCCATTCTGCGCGATATCCAGACCGGCAAATTCGTGCGTAACTTCATGCAGGAAAACGCAGTCGGCCAGCCCTTCTTCAAAGGCACACGCCGCATGAACGATGCCCACCAGATCGAAGAAGTGGGTGAAAAGCTGCGCGCCATGATGCCGTGGATTTCCGCGGGCAAGCTGGTCGACCAGGAAAAGAACTGATCCGCGCTTGCCACGCCCTGAGTGATGGTATCTACAAATCGGGCGCCTCAATTGGGGCGCCCTTTTTCTTTTGAAGGCAAGACAATGACCGATATCGCCCCCATAAATTGGCTGCGGATTTCTGCGCTTGGCGTGATCTGGGGCGCGGCGTTCATGTCGACCACCGTGGCGTTGGAAGGCACTGGGCCGCTGACCTTGGTGGCAGTGCGGTTGGGTCTGGGCGCCGTGTTTTTGCTGACACTCAATCTGTCGCGTGGCAAATCCGTGCCGTCATTTCGCGGGGCAGGGCGGTTGTGGGTGTTTATCCTCTGTATGGCCCTTCTGTCGAACGCCGTGCCGTTTGCGCTGCTTAGCTGGGGGCAGCAATTTGTGGCCTCAGGCTTTGCGGGCGTTTGCATGGCCGTCGTGCCGCTCTTCACCCTGCCGCTCGCGCATTTTCTGGTTGTGGGAGAGCGGATGACTTGGCGGCGCGTTGTGGGGTTTGGCCTCGGCACGGTTGGGGTGTTCGTCCTGATCGGCCCCGGCGCATTCGCATCCACAGGCGCGGATTTTGAACTGCTGGCCCGGCTGGCCTGTATCGGGGCGGCCGCGTGTTACGCAATGGGATCCATCTGCACCCGGCTCAGTCCGCAGACAGATTTGCTGGAACTGGCCGCCGCGACGCTGACGGTCGCGGCGATCATCTTCACACCTTACGCGCTTTACACCGAAGGTTGGCCCACATGGCCCGAGGGCCGCAGCCTCTGGGCGCTGATATATCTGGGCCTGCTGCCCACGGGGATCGCGCAGATCGTTTTGATCCAAGTGATCAAGGATGCCGGGCCAGTCTTCATGGGGCTGGTGAACTACATGGTGCCGATCTGGTCGGTGATCTTTGGCATCACCATTCTGTCCGAGCCACTGCCGCCCAGCCTGCTTCTGGCAATGGCGCTTATCCTATCCGGCGTGGGCATCAGCCAATATGGGCCACTGAAGCGCCTGTTTACGCGGTCAGCATGAGCCTTAATTCCCGCTTTGCCCTTGACCTTCCCCCGCCCCGGCTTTCATTAGAGGTAAGACGGACTTGCATGAAAAGGACCCCCATCCATGGCTTTCGAACTTCCCGACCTACCCTACGCCCATGACGCACTTGCCGGCCACGGC
>JBCCAJ010000300.1:0-4171 GCA_039814845.1 Pseudomonadota bacterium
TGCGCTCGGGCCTGCCGCGCGACAGCTATGCCCGTGCCCGCGTGAACCGGTCGGGGCGGCGTTATGCCAGCGTGCATGTGGAGGCCTGGCAAGACAATCGCGACCGCCCTCATGCGCAGGCCACAGGGCATTTCCTGATGCCTCCACCCGCCAAATGAGTGACGCCCCCGCGGCAACGGCCCCCCTGACTCACGCCCGCATCCTGCGCATTGCGATGCCCATCGTCCTGTCCAACAGCACCGTGCCGCTTCTGGGCGCGGTGGACACCGCCGTGGTGGGCCAGATGCGGGCTGCGGCGCCCATTGGTGCGGTGGGGATCGGGGCCATTATCCTATCGTCGCTTTATTGGCTTTTTGCGTTTCTGCGCATGGGCACCATCGGCTTGGCCAGTCAGGCGATGGGCGCGGGCGACGTGGCCGAAGAACACGCGATCCTGTCCCGCTGCCTGATGATCGGGTTTGCGGGCGGTGCCGTGATGATCGCGGTTCAGGTGCCCCTTTTTGCGGGGGCCTTCCTCGTGTCTCCTGCCAGCGCGGAGGTGGAAACCCTCGCCCGTCAATACATGGACATCCGGATTTGGAGCGCGCCGGCCCTGATCGCGCTTTACGGTGTCACGGGCTGGCTGATCGCGCAGGAACGCACCAGCGCGGTTTTGGTGCAGCAATTGGCAATGAACGGGCTCAACATCGCATTGAATATCTGGTTCGTGCTGGGGTTGGAGATGGGGGTGGCTGGTGTCGCCTGGGCCACCTTCATCGCAGAATGGGCGGGGTTGATCATCGGGCTGTGGTTCTGCCGATCCGTTTTCACCGGCCCCCATTGGCGCAACCGGTGGCGGGTCTTTGCGCGCGCACCTTTGATGCGCATGGCACTGATCAACCGCGATATTCTGCTGAGATCTTTTTTCATTCAGGTGATCTTCGTCTCCTTCTTGTTCTTCAGCGGTGATCTGGGTGATGTGCCGCTGGCGGCCAATCAGGTGCTGCTGCAATTCGTTTTCATGACGGCTTACGGGCTCGATGGGTTCGCCCACGCGGTGGAGACTTTGGTGGGTCAGGCCATTGGCAAAGGCGACCGTCAGGCGATGCGCCGTGCCATTTGGTTGGGTGCGGTTTGGGCGGCGATCATTGCGATTTTGGTCACCTTTGTCTTCGCAGCCTTCGGCACGCCCGTCATCGCGGTGATGGCCACGTCAGAGGCCGTGCGCGCGGTGGCGGGCAGCTATCTGATCTACGTGGTATTTGTGCCGCTGGCCTCCGTGGCTTCCTTCATGATCGACGGTATTTTCGTGGGGGCCACCCGCGCGCGCGACATGCGCAACACGATGATCATGAGTGCAGCGATTTATATGGGCTGTGTTGCGGTCCTCTTGCCCGCTTTGGGCAATCACGGGCTCTGGGTGGCCTTGCTGGTCAGCTTCATCGCCCGTGCCGTGACGTTGGGGCTGTGCTATCCGGCAATGGAGCGGGAGGCGTTCGCCTAAAGCTCCTCGCTCTTCAACTGCTCGGCCGCGGCGCGGCCAAGAAGATAGGACAGATCCTCATACATCTGGTCAAAGACGGCAAAGAGCGCGGCATTCAGTGCCCGACCCTCGCCCGTGCGCCAGAACGCGGCGTATTGTTCCAGTTCTTCAGCCTCCAGCGTCTCATAACAGGTCAGGAAATACCCCTGCAGCCAGCCGGTGCTTTCCTCCCGCACTGAGGGCTCCGACGCCCAGACATCGCGCAGAATATCGTCTTCCCCCAGCTCTAACGCGCCGCCATCCGACAGCCCGCGATACAGCATCATATTGGAATTCATGATCCCCATGACGTTGAAATTCACCAGATCGCTGTCATCCATCATCGTAGTGATCTGATCCACCAGCGGGTCGTCATTATCGGTCAGATCCTCGAACCGGTCCCGCGCGGCCAGTTCCACCGCCTCATCGGAAAAGGCACGACGCGCGGCCAATTCCAGCGCGATCACCCTGCCGCCCAGATCAGAGGTGAAAAGCGCAAGCATCGGATCCAGCTCAACACCCTCCAGCTCCGCCTCAAGGCCTGCGATCAAGCCCTCCCGCATGCGGGCCTCATCATAGATCCGATCCACACGGATGCGCCAACCCGGCGTGTCGGCACCGATCATCATGTCTTCAATCAGTGTGGAGCCATAGCTGAGCCCATCATCGCGCATGATCGCGACCGTGTCGGCCAAACGAATGGCATCCATCAGCGCCGCAAAATCCTCTGCCCGGTCCGCCAGAGCCGCCTGCGCCCAAAAGACAGTTGCGGCAACAGCACCGCTCAAATATCGCGAGGCCAGTCTCAAAGCTCTTCCGCCGGGCGCAGATCTGCTATCCGCACGGCCAGGGTTTCGAAACGGTTGGCCATAATCTCGTACTGCACAGCGTTCATCAACTGATACACCTCTTGCATCATGGGATGTTCCAAAGCCTTGGCATAGGCCTCTAGATCCGCATCAGAGATATCGCGATAGGTGAAGGCGGCATTGGCCCGCCCGCCCTCTTCCATATCCGCCATCATCGCGGCCTCATCCCCGCGGAGGAGATCGCGCAGCGTATCTTCATCAATCGAGTAGCCAAGCGCGCCGGTGTGCGACGCCGCCATCAAGAACCGCACCATCACTTCCTGCACTGCGCGCACGCTTTGGTCAGAGGTATCCACCGCCTCCATCAGCCGCAAAAGCGTCGTCATGCGTGGGCTGGTGGGCCCCATTTCTTGCATCAAACGCAACCCTTCTTCGCGTTTTTCGTCCACATCCGCATTGGCGTGCGACGCGTTTTCCACCGCCACAACCTGTTGTCCAAGGTCCGAAGCATAAAACTCGGCCGCGTGTCCCAGATGTTCCGGGCTCAGGGTTTCAGACAGGATATCAACGGCCATGCGCTGCATTTCTGGAACATCGAACACCTCCTCAGAAATGCGCACCCATTCCGGTCCGAAATCCTCCGCCTCCTGCCCCAAAAGCGCAGGCGCGTGATCGGCGGAATGGGCGATGGCTGCCAGCGCCACGTCAAAGCCGGTGACGTGTAGGAAGGCTTCGACATTCGCATGGTCTGCGGCCCGGGCCGGAATGGCCGCAGCCATCAACACACAAATGCCCGTCAGAATAATGCCGTGGCGCCAGTGGTGCATTCTGCTCTCCTCATTGCATCAAGGATGATTGGTCTTGTCAAAACCCTAGTGCGATATCCAAAAGACGCGCAATCACAACTTTGCGCGCAGGCCTCGCGATACGCCAACATGTGGCCCAAACCACGCCCTTTAAAACCCCTTGCCCAGTCCCCGAAAGCTAAGTAAACGATCCCCCCAGACCCCCGCGGAGAGGTGCCGGAGTGGTCGAACGGGGCGGTCTCGAAAACCGTTGAGCCTTCACGGGTTCCCAGGGTTCGAATCCCTGTCTCTCCGCCATAAAAGGGGTTTCGCAAAGCGAAACACCATCAATGTCCGATTAACAGAGCTGAGCGGCAGTCGTTTCGCAGAAACGATGAGAGCGTATCGAGTTCGAATTACCTCCCACAAGGTCCGCCTCTTTCCTGCGGTTTATTCAGCCTTTAGCGCTTCTTTGTCGGCTGGCGCTTACCGCTTATCACCCACGGCTTCCAACACAGGCAGATCGCGCTGGTTTGGCAAATCTGCCGTCAAGCGGCTGTGATACTCATCCAACCACGGAGGGGCGTCACTGGACTTCCGCCTGAAATCCAACCGCTTTGCCACAATGCGGTTGTCCGGCGTCACCGTGACATAAAGACCGGAGTAATAGCCGTCATTGACCAGTCGCACATGCCACGATCCCGCGCGATTGATGGTTTCGTCAACGGCCCAATAAGTGGCAACAAAACGATCGGCCTTAATTTGACCCCGGAATTCAAAGCGACGATTGGTTTCGGTCACCGGTTCATTCCTGGAAATTGTGCCATAAACCGTCGCTCCGCGTTGATAGACCGTCAGGGTGTCACGCTTGGCCACTGCGTTGTTGGGCGTGTAAAGAATATTTTCCCATTCTCCACTGAAATCGGACGAAACGCTGCGCCTGTATTTCAACCAGGCAGGAACCCAGTTGAAGATTAAACCGCCGATCAGCAAAAATACCGCGGCCAAAAGCGCATTTGCTGCCCAAACGGAGGCAGGCATCGCATCCCAGATTTGGTTCAAAAAGTCAGACATAA
>JBCCAJ010000064.1:0-9959 GCA_039814845.1 Pseudomonadota bacterium
GCGCAGCCTTGGGTCGCCCACATCTGGCGCGCCATAGGCCACAGCGGCATAAACGCGATCCACGCTGTGTTTCTCAAACTGTTCCGCCAGCCCGTGATGGGCGCGATCGCTTTTGGCAACGACCAACAGCCCGCTGGTGTCCTTATCGATCCGGTGCACGATGCCCGGGCGCTTTTCCCCACCGACACCCGACAGGCTGTCGCCACAATGGTGCAAAAGCGCGTTCACAAGCGTTTGCGACGGCGTGCCGGGGGCCGGATGCACCACCATGCCCGCAGGCTTGTTCACCACGATCAGGTCGTCATCTTCATGGACAATATCCAGCGCAATGTCCTGCGCGATAATGTCTGTTTCCTGCGCCACAGGCACGTCGATTTCCACCACATCGCCCTCGGCCACGCGGGCCTTTGCATCGACGATCACAGTGCCATTGATGCGCACAAACCCTTCCGCGATCAGCCGCGCCAGCCGTGTCCGCGACAATGCCGCCCCCTCTGGCACATCGCGCGAAAGCGCCTTATCAAGACGCGGCGGCGGCGCATCTTGGATCACAAAGCTCAAAGGGGGTTCCCCCATGGCAGACAGCCCTCAAAATTCGCCGGTCGATCCCGGCACTGTCAAATACCTGCGTTGGCTGGTGACCATCCTGACGGCCACCATGATTTTGGGCTTCATAGTGATCGTCGTGCTGTTTGTCATCCGTTTCTCTGACGCATTCGGCCCTGAATTGCCCGACGTGATCACCCTGCCCGACGGATCAGAGCCTTTGGCCTTCACCCAAGGGGGCGATTGGTATGCGGTGGTTACGCAAGACGACCGCATTTTGATCTTTGATCGCGAAACGGGCGAAATTCGGCAAGAGATAGAGATCGAATAGAGCGATTGAGGTTCCGTCTTGATCGCAGGGCCCCCGCGTTCAAAAGTATGCTGTCACAATTGACAAATAATTCTCGTGAAAATAGCGGTCATACATGACAATTATTACCATGGGTTCGCACCGCACATGTCGAGTAACGCCAAGGAGCCAAAAGTCGGGCGGCCTTCCAACAAAGACGAACGGTCAGAGCAGATCATGCAGGCATTTGTGCGCTGCGTGGTCCGGTTCGGGATCGAAGGCGCGACCCTCAGTAGGGTGGCCGAAGAAGCGGGGCTGAGCCGACCCTTGATCCGGCACCATTTGGGCAATCGTGATGAGATGATCGCGCAGCTGCAGTGTTTCGTCATTTCCCGGTTCACCGAAAACAATAATGCGTTGATGGCAGTGCTTAAGGGGCAAGACGATCCGCGCGCCGTGGTCGACATCCTGTTCGCGGAAGACAGCCACAGCGACCATGCCATGACGCTGACCTTTGCTGCCCTGACGGCCCGTGCCCGCGACGATGAGGCTCTGAAGGAGGGCTGCCGCAACATCATTTTGCGCATGGAGACGGAGATCGCCACCTTCCTCACACCGCATCTTTCCAGCCCGGACACTGCGCAGGACTGCGCCCACGGGATCATCGCGATTTACTTCAACGTCACGGCGTTTGAGGCCCTAGATATGCCGCAAAGCTGGGCAGATCGCGCCAAAAATCTGGCGCTTACCCTCCTCACCACGTTCGGAGCCCGCTCATGACGGCCACTTACAAACTCGACACGAACTTTGTCTGGACTGATCTTTCGTCTTACGACACCGCCGCCTCCTGCAGGTTCTACGAGGCTGTTTTTGGTTGGCAAACCCATGACATGGGCCGCATGTTGGCGGACGCAGATGACCGGTTCGGCATGGATCAGGTCAGCTATCAAATTGCATCAGTCGGCGATCAGACGGCAGCGGGCATATTCGACATGCCGCCCTTCTTCCAGAAGATCAAAATGCCACCTTTCTGGATGTCCTATCTGGCGGTCGATGATCTGGATGCCGTAGTGGCGCGCGCCAAAACCATCGAGGGGGTCATCGTGGATGTGGAACCCACGGCCTTTGGCGACGGGCGCATGGCGCTGATCCGTGACCCGATGGGCGCTGGATTTACCTGCTATGACGGCCCCAGCATCGACAGCAAAGGGGATGGGTCAGACCACGGGCGCATGGTCTGGAATGAGCTGATCACCTCTGACATCGGGGCGGTTGAGGCGTTTTATCGCGTGGTTCTTGGCCTCACCGTCGTGCCAGACCGCGATTACGAGGCCCGGGTCAAACTGCAAAACGCCCAAGGTCAAGACGTCGCTGGCATTCAAGCCGTTAAGGAAGATCAACGATCGTCTAAGGTCTATTGGATGCCGTTTTTCAGCGTTGATACGCTCTCCGCCTTTGGGCCGCGCATCGACGCTGCTGGAGGCGAGATCGTATCGCGGGCCAAACACTTCGGCGGGCACGATACAGCCATTTGCTATGACAACACCGGCGCGGCCTTTGCCGTGGCCGAAACCGGCACGGGATATGGCGAGGCCTGACCTTGGTACCGGATATCGTTGTGGTACAAAGGCATAACATTAGCAGAAAAATCCCTTGGCCCTACATTGCCGATTGTTGAGCGACAACCGATCAAGGCGGTGGCTGCGCCCCTTTCGGGGGAAACTGTCTGCCCTGAAATCTGATGAGCTGCGGACAGCTCAGGCGATTTTCAGGCGATTATGCGCAAGGTCCTGACGCGGCTGGATGTCATCGAAAAGCCGCGATCCACTGTCACCTCGCCGCACCAAACGCCCGTTTGACATCTTTAAGAACAATCTCAGAACGAACTTGGCCGATATGGAGCTGCGACAGCAAAACGGTGTGACTGAAATGCGCAAGGCCAATCACGTCTTTGGGAAGGTCAATTTTAAGACCCTGTTTGAGAGTATTGAGGCAGACGACATCGCCAAGGGTGGAAACAGCACTGGGGCGTCTGATGCATGATCCTTTTGCCACGGGGTCACAATGCCCGCGCGGAGTGGTAGAGATCGATCAAACCAAACCGAACAGGATATGAGGACAGCACGTGGAACGTGAAACCAAGGGCCGTCGACGTACGGGCGGTCGACGCGGGCGGGCGGTCGATACGCCGGCGTCAATCCGCAGCCATGCCTATCGTCACCTGCGCCATCCCTTCGCGCCGCAGAGGATTTTCTCAGACGATGAGGTGGCCCATATCCACGACACCGCGCTGCGTGTGCTGGAAGAGCTGGGCATGAAAATCCTTTTGCCCGAGGCGCGACACATCTTTGCCAAAGCGGGCGCGCGGATCTCCGAGGACATGGTGTTCATTGGCCGCGACATCGTGGATGCGGCCTTGCAAACGGCCCCCACTTCCTTCCACCTGCGCGCGGCAAACCCTGAAAGAGAGCAGGTCTATGAACCCGGCGCGATGCTGTTCATTGCGGGCGCGGGCTGCCCCAATGCCACGGACCTAACACGCGGTCGGCGGCCTGGCGATTTGCAGGCGTTCGAAGAGACCCTGAAGCTGCAACAGGATTTCGACGCGATCCACATGCTGGCCCCGGCGGTGGAACCGCAGGACGTGCCCGTGGCCTTGCGCCACTATGCAATGATGCGCGCGCAGCTGGCCTATGGCGACAAGCCGATGTTTATCTATGCCCGTGGCCGCGCACAGATTCATGAGTCGATGGAGATGATCCAGATCGCGCTTGGTCTGTCGGATGAGGAGCTTCAGAACGGCACTTGGGGAAAGACGAACATCAATTCCAATTCACCGCGCATGCTGGACAACCCGATGGCGCAGGGCATCATTGATTTTGCGCGGCTGAACCAGATGTCGATCATCACGCCGTTTTGCCTTGCCGGGGCGATGGCGCCGATCACTGTCGCGGGGGCCTTGACGCTGCAGCACGCCGAGGCGTTGGCCGGGATCACGCTGGCGCAGCTGTCACGCGCAGGCGCACCCGTCAGCTATGGGGGGTTCAGCTCCAACGTGGATATGAAATCGGGTTCACCCGCCTTTGGCACGCCAGAGCATGTGAAAATGCAAATCGGCACCGGTCAATTGGCCCGCCACATCAACCTGCCATGGCGATCGGGAGCGGGGTCTGCATCCAACACCTGCGACATGCAGGCCGCCACTGAGACGGACATGGGGATCTGGGGCGGGCTTGTGAGCAATGCCACCCTACTGGTCCATTCTGCAGGCTGGCTCGAAGGGGGGCTCAGCTTTGGGTATGAGAAGTTCATCAACGATTTGGAATGCCTTCAGTCGGTGGCCGAACTGGCAATGCCAACCAAAGCCGATGACGCAGAGATAGGGTTCGACGCGCTGACAGAGGTGGATCCAGGCGGGCACTTCTTTGCCACGGCCCACACGATGGACCGTTATCAAACCGCGTTTTATGAGCCGTTGGTCGCGGATCTAGACAATTTCGGGCGGTGGTCAGATGGCGGGGCGCTCAGTTCCGCAGATCGCGCGACACAGGTCTGGCAAAACAGCTTGGCCAATTTCCAAGCCCCTGCTGGCGGGCCATCTGCCGCGGCTGCAGTCGAACAATTTATAGCCGACAAAACAGCATCCGGAGGTGCTGCACCGGTGGAATGATCACGCTGTCGCTGAATGGCAGTGGACGCAAAGATTTCAGAAAATGTGGTACCGCCTCCCCGGCTCGAACGGGGGACCTCTAGATCCACAATCTAGCGCTCTAACCTACTGAGCTAAGGCGGCACAGGGCGTCAGGATATCATCGCTGAAACCGTGCAGCTAGCTAGCATGGCGGTTTTGGTGTCGCAAGATGAAAGGGGCGTGTTCTTGATTTTCCGCAATCAGGGGCGAAACACCTGTGAAACTGCGAAACCGTCCTGCCGCGTTGGCCACCGTTCGCTTTGCGTTTTACCTTACTAACGGTGAGACGAAGATGCGTCGCTACTTGGGAAACACAATCAGATTTGAGAAGCTGTCGATCAGTTCGAACGTCGCCTTGAACGATGTATAAGGGTCTTCCTTGACCACATAGCCCGCAACATTCTTGTCATAGGCCCGTTTGACATCGTCCGGCGCGTCTGACGTGGTCAGGATTAACACGATGGACCGATTAAGGTGAGGATCATCCCGGATCGCCTCCATGAATTCGTGGCCATCCATGCGGGGCATATTGATATCCAGAAGGATGATGTAGGGGCTTTCCAGCTTTTCCTTACCGCCTTCGCCGCGCAGAATTTCTAGGGCTTCGTACCCATCGCAGGCGACCCGCACTGGGTTCATAAGCTTCATCTTCTTGATCGCGCGCTTCAAGGCCATGATGCAGACCTCATCATCGTCCACGATCAGGATTTTAACTTCGTCATATTCCATCGCAGGCAACCACCTCGGTTCGGTCCGTCTTAGGTAAACGATTCATGCTGCCAATTTCTTAACAGTCGCGCTCAGACCCATGGGCCAGTCAAAGCTGAATGTCGTACCCCGTTCCCGGTTTGGGTCTGATGTGATCTCAACAACGCCACCGTAATGTTCCACCTGTTTGCGAATAATGGCGAGGCCCATGCCGCTGCCTTCCACCGCATCGCGCGACTTCAGCGTTTTAAAAAGTTCGAAGACACGCCCATGGAATTCTGGTGGAATGCCCGGCCCATCATCGGCGACCTCGATGCGCACCCGGCCATTCCAGTTCTGGAAGGTCACACTGATGAGGCCAGTGTCCCGGTCGTGATGCTTCATGGCGTTGGTGATGAAGTTCAACAGGATCTGCCTGAGCGGTGCGGCATAGGTTTCAAAACCCGCCAGATCGCCCTGAACCCGCAGTTTAAAACGGTCCTCCAACGCCAGAACATCCGCAATGTCGCGGATCATCTCCTCTGGCAACACCTCCTGGAGGGAATGCTCATGCTGACCGACTTGGGCATAGCTCAGCAAATCCTCCAAAAGGTGGGACAGACGCGCCGAACGTCGCAAAATCATCTCCAAGTTTTCGCTGCAATCTTCGGTCAACTGGTCACCTGCATCCTCAATCGTCCAGGCCGCCAGATCATGGATGGCCCGCAAAGGTGACTTCAGGTCGTGGGAGGCTGCATAGGCAAACCGCCCCAGCTCTTCGTTAGATCGGTGCAGTTCCATGAGGTTGCGTTTGAACACCTCCAACGCATCTGCCATTTCCCCAAATTCATCCCCACCAGAAACCGTGACCGGCCAGTTGGTGTCGCCAGACGCAATCTGGCGCACCGAGGCCGTCAGCATGGACAGACGATGTATGATGCGACGCTCAAAGAAGAAGAAGGCAATGATAAAGGCGAGCGCCAAAATCGCCACCGACAACACCGATAGCAACATGATGGTCCGCGCCACCGTTTTATCGATGGATGTCGCCGCCGCTTCGATGCCGAACCGCGCCTCATCCACGCCCTGATTGAATTGCAAAGAAATCCGCTCCACCGCACCCAGTATGTCGCCAAGGGCAATTTGATATGCATCGAGCAGCTCAAATTTGGTTTTTTTCAACGCCAGATACCCGGCGTCATCAAACAGGATTTCCCGCAAGTCCTTGACAGATTTAGCAAGCGGTTGACGCTCCGGCCGATTGGACAGCAGGGAAAAACTGCCAACAATCGTGCGCAAGTTGAAAGATATCCGGTTTTCGATCTCGCGGACATCCGATCCGGAATTCGCAGCGCTGAGAGAGGCTTGCAGATCTGTCTGGCGATCAAACATCGACTTGATCTGCGCCGCGAGGTTCAGATCGGAAATGCCTGTAGCAACGGCTGCCTTGTCAAATTCTCCGACCCTGGACAGGATAAGCGCCTCAACCTCAGCGCCGGTTTCGATGTTGAGACTGGTGATCGCCCGATCTATCTGACCAACCGTTTCAACCAGTCGCAAATCAGTGGCAGCGATGGCCGATTGATTGCCTGATGTGCGACCAATCAAGCCTTCCAGGGTCAGGAGTTTTGCCTCCACCTCCGCCAGGTTGACTGACAATTGAACATCCTGCTCAGCGAGCAAAATGAGATCCATCAACGTCCCACGCGCCTCCGTCAGGTTTAACAAAACCAACGTGGCATTGGCAGAACTTCCGACGTCCTTGAGATGTCCCTTAAGCTTCGCAATCTCCGTGCTCATGGCATCGACCCGGTTCAGGGCTGGTATGGCGCTATCGCCCAAACGTTTCTGAGTATTTTGGACACTGATGAGTCCCAGAAAACTGGCCGCAAGTGTCGCGAGCAACAAAAAAGAAAAGATGATCAACCCTACGCGGGTTTGAAAAACCAAACTGTTTTTTGGGTGTTTCACATCCATAACCGATCGCAGTTCCACGATATCGCTGAGCGTAAGACGCAAGACTTTAACGGCGCATTAATCTTGGAGGTTTTAGATGCGGCTCAACGCAGGTGATGCAGCGTTTGTGCCTTTGGAGTGTGTTTCGTGTCGACATCTGGATCCCCGTCAGCGTTTAACCGGCGTTCCGTGCTTGGCATGACCGCCTCTGCCTTGGTTTTGCCGGCCCATGGGGCATCGGCAGACGACAATCCACTTTACAGAACCGTCGCTCGCAAAGCCCGCGCCTTGGCGGATGAGGGCGCAGTGCTTTCTATTTTGATCCCACACGGGTCGGAGGCGAACATCCGCCCGGTGATTGAAAAGTTCGGCGCGCTATCAGGCGTTGAGGTGACGTCTCGGAACGTGCTGGTGGATGAGATCAACACACAGCTGATGCTGGACGGCCTGAGCGGTGAGGCAGATTATGACCTGGCCTTGCCGGCGACCTTTGGGATTCCCGATTTGGCGGATGCAGGCGTGATCCAACCTTTGACGGCGTATGCGGCAAAACACGAACCGCCGGGGTTTCGCGATAATGTGCTCTATTCCATCGGCGACACGTTCGATGATGAAATCTATGGCTTTCAGGCCGATGGCGACACCTATGTGATGTTCTACAATGACCTTTGGATGAGCGATCCGTCCGAGCAAAAGGCCTACGGGGATGCCCATGGCACGGCGCTCGACATCCCGCGATCATGGGAAGAGCTGGATCGCCAGATGGCGTTTTTTCACCGCCCGGAGGAGGATCGCTTTGGCGGCGCGCTCTTCCGAACCCCGGCCTATCTGGCCTGGGAATGGTGGGTGCGGTTTCATGCCAAAGGCGTGTGGCCCCTGTCAGAGGATCTGGAACCGCAGATCGCCTGTGACGAAGGTGTGGCCGCGCTTGAGGATATGATCCGCGCAACGGAATTTCTGTACCCACAGGCGCAGTCCGCAGGCCTGTTTGAGAATTGGGAGCACTACGCGAAGGGCAACACCTATGCCAATATCGGTTGGGGCGGGTCTCAGAAATATCTCAACGGGCCCGAGTCCAAGCTGGCAGGAAACATGCGGTTTGGCATGACGCCTTGCGCGGGGCCGTCTTCCGGGATGGGCGGGATGCCCTATTTCAACTGGGGTTGGAACTATGTTGTCTCCGCGGCCAGTCGTCAGCCAGAGCTGGCGTATCTGTTCGCCCTTTTTGCATCGACGTCAGAGATTTCGACCCTGTCAGTGCAACAACCGGAGGGTTATTTTGATCCTTTCCGGCCAGAGCATTATGCAGAACCGGTCATCCAATCGACCTATTCGCCTGAGTTTCTGGAGGTACACGGCCAGAGCCTGCGCAATTCCATTCCGGATCTCTACCTCGCCCAGCAAGGGGAATATTTTCGCGTCTTGATCGAGGCGCTGGATTCCGCAGTGAATAAAGGCACACCTCCGGAAAAGGCGCTGGCATGGGTGGAAACACAGTGGTCCGTTCTCAATCTGCGGACGGGTCGGCAGGCACAGACGCAAAGGTGGCAGGCCCTTCGGGCAAAATACCCAGCCGACACACGCCGCACGTTGCGCGACCTGTCCTGAGCGTACGGCGTCCTACAAAAAGTTTGACAACGGCAAGCGCAGGCCTTGAGCGACTGCAATAGTGTCGTGCCTTTCCTCAACCCTGCAGCTTCCGGCATGAAACCTGGGGCTTTACAATCCTTGTTTGAAACGCCTGTTCGCCGGGCGGTGCCTGCGGGACGGGATGGCACGATATGCTTGTGCCCATCCGGTTGTCGCGCGTGAACACAGCAAAACATGATGCGAAAATTATGGACGAGGCTCTACTCATCCACTCTCAGAACTTCGGGCTCAGGTCTAAAGACGAAACACACGTCGTCCCCTTCTAACGATGCGCGCAGTGTGTCTTTGAGCCTTTCTTCGCGGACACACGCGACCGCCTTGCACAAAGCCTCGCGCAAAGGCCCATCGAAGGCCGTTTTTAGATTGAAACCATTCAGGAGCCCGGCAGTGCGCAGACCGCGCACCGTACTGTCCGGCGACCTAGGGCGGAGAAACCCCATTTCCGGAGACCGCTCAATCTTCTTTTGGGCAGACGCCGAGATGAGCGTTTCCAGCACTTCGGTCCGGATCAGATCCTTGCTGAGATAATCATCAAACCCTGCTTGCAACGCGCGAACCGCAAGCGATGTGTTGTCATACCCGGTGATCATCACCAGATAGGCGTGGTCGGTGTTGGCCACGGCATTCCAAGCCTGCAGCGCCTCCAACCCATCGCAGTCCGGCAGCGTGTAATCCACGAACACCAGATCATACCGTTTCTCACGCGCAAGCCGCTCAAAGCTGGTCAAATCGGCCGCTTCCGTGATGTTCAAAGAGCCAGTAAGCTGCGACAGATACTTCTTGAGCCGCGCGCGATCAAATTCGCTATCATCCAGTATCAGGATTTCCGAACGTCGCCCCCTGCGCCACGTGATGTGATTGTTCTTCACCGCAAGGTTACGCATGCCAAAACAGCCCCGTTTTTTCCACTGCCGCAGCCTGCCACACTTGGATTGCAACTCCATTAATCTGAGGGTCAGCAAGGCACAGATCGACCGTAGAGTTTTCCTCTCATCGAACGAATTGGGACAGCACGGCTTAGCCGACCCCGTTGGGAAAGCGCATTTCGACCCGAAGCCCGCCAAGCCGTTCGCTCTGACCCGCAAACAGTGTTCCATTCGCGCTGGCCACAATTTTCTTTGCAATGGCCAGCCCCATACC
>JBCCAJ010000146.1:0-6645 GCA_039814845.1 Pseudomonadota bacterium
CATGTCACTCAAATCAAAACTCTTCGGCAAATCCTCCAAATCCGATCCCACGCGTCGGCTTTTCACGACTTTGCAGGCGCTGGGCTATGCGCCCGGCCACATCATCGACATCGGCGGCAATCGCGGCGATTGGACCCGCAAGGCGTTGGAGGCCTATCCAAAGGCCAATGTCACCGTGTTTGAGCCGCAAAAATCGCTGGCCACCTACCACCAAGACATCGCCGCGCGGTCTAACGTCGAAATCGTCTATGCCGGCGTCGGCGATCAGGATGGGGAGGCCTCCTTCACCATTCATGACCGCGATGACAGTTCTTCGTTCCTCTACAGCGAAGAGCAAGCCAGCGACAAAGGCTTTGAGCGTGAAACGATGCAAATCCACGCGCTCGACACCTTCACCAAGACCTGCCAGTTCGGCGCGCCCAACATGATCAAGATCGACGCCGAAGGGATTGATCTTCAGGTCCTCGACGGCGCGAAAGAAACATTGAAAGGCGTCGATCTGTTCCTGATTGAGGCCACGATCGCGAACAAAGACTACCCCAACACCGTGCTTGAGGTTCTCAAAAAGGCCGAATCCTTGGGCTTCCAGCTGTTCGACATCACCGATCTCAACCGCACGCCTCAGCGTGGTGTGCTTTGGCTGGTGGAACTGGTCTTCGTCAAACCCGGCAGCGCATTAGATCGCGCGTCAGAGGTCTACGCGTGACAGCGCTGCGGCCCCTCAGCGAACGTCAATTTTCAGCTGATGAGCCGGTCAAGGTCTCCATTTGCACGATCACCTTCAACCATGGGCCGTACCTGCGCCAAACCCTGGATGGCTTCCTGGCCCAGCGCTGCGATTTCCGGGTGGAGATTGTGGTCAATGATGATGCCTCCACGGACGAAACCGGCGATATCCTGCGCGAATACGCTGGCCGCCATCCGGATATCGTCCGACCAATCATCCAACCGGAAAACCTGTTCTCCAAAGGTGTAAACCCCTACACTTGCTTTGTCTTTCCCAACGCGACGGGCGAATATCTGGCGCTGTGCGATGGCGATGATTACTGGGATGATCCGGATAAACTGGCCATGCAAGCCGCCTATCTGGATGCCCACCCGGATGTCAGCGTCACCTTTGGCCGGGTCCATGCGGTGTCCGAGGACGGCATAGAAGAGACCTACAAAAACGGACTGGAACGGGACATTCCGGCGGCTGAGCTAAAAAACGGCCCGCCCATCAACACGCCCACGGCCATGTTCCGCCACGTGTTCCGCGACGGCCCTGCCCAGTTCCTGCGCTACGCACCCATGAGCGACATGACCCTTTGGTCCATGCTTGGCGATCATGGGCGCGGGGTGTTCCTGCCTGATCTCAAACCCGCCTTCTATCGTCAGCACAGCGGCGGGATATTCTCAAAGAAAGGCCTTCAGACGCAACTCTTCATGGGCACGATCACCCTGCTTAACATCGCCGCCTATCACGCGATGAAAGAAGATCACCGCGCCAGCCGCGCCGCCTTGCGTCGGGTCATCGGCCAGATCGTCATGTTGAACGGCGGCACGGCCACGGTGAAAGAGGCGACGCGCAAAGCGCTCAGCCTCTGGTCAAAACGGCTGCGGAAAAAAGGACCGTAGCCGACATCTGTCCCGGCCACTGATTTTGGCCACAAGACAGATGCAGCCCGGCGCATTCTGGGCTAAGACGCGCTCACTCGACGATGGCGACCAAGCTCAGCAACCCAAATCGGAGACCTCAACGTGAAGCCCAGCGCCCCTTTTTTGCTGACCTTCCAAATTGCTGCCCTCCTGCTTGGGGCTTTGGGCGTGTACGGGCTGGCGCTTTTCCATATCCGGACGGGCTTCGACCTAAGCGATAGCAGCCTTTATCTGCTGCTTGTCACGCAGCCTGAAAACATTGGCTTTTCCCTGTCACATTTCGGGGTGGTCTGGAACGCGCTCATCGGGGATCACGGGGTGATTGCAAATCGCGTGATCAACATCGCCCTGCTGTGCGCGGCGGCCCTTTTGCTAACCTTTACATATTGGTTCACGTCCCAGGGTCGCATCGCACGTATGGACCTGTTTGTGTTCTCTATTCTGGCGTTCCTGGGCTGCAGCGGCGCAATCGCCGTCTTCATCCTGGATCCGTCATACAACAGCCTCACCCAGATTTTTGTGATCACTGGCATTTGCTCGGTCGCGCTTGTTGCCGACCTGCAGCGCCGTCACCGGTTTTGGCGCGCGGATGCGTTGTCCTTTGTCGCGGGATTCTGTGTTGCCGCGCTGGTCGTGACCAAAGCGTCGACCGCAGTCATGCTTGGGCTCTATCTGCTGATTGCCGCCGTCCTTCTGGCTTACAAAGCGCGATCCCCGCGTGTTGTGATGACGGGTCTATTGGGCGTTGTGGCTTTTCCCGGCGTTCTGGAACTCACCACAGGTTTGACCGGCCATGTCATCGACAGCTTCACCGAAGCCCTCCAAGCACATGCCACCGCATCGTCAAACATATCCAGCCAGGTGGGGCT
This sequence comes from Pseudomonadota bacterium, assembly GCA_039814845.1. Taxonomy (GTDB): domain Bacteria; phylum Pseudomonadota; class Alphaproteobacteria; order Rhodobacterales; family Rhodobacteraceae; genus Roseovarius. Next base: position 2,508 of record JBCCAJ010000146.1, read on the forward strand.
GGGCGGCATCCAACGCATTCTAAGCCTGATCACTGGGGTTGACGCCCTCTTCCCTGCCGGTTGGTACGTCGTTCTGTTTGCTGTGTTCTTCCTGCCTTGGCGGGCGATTTTGCGTAAAGATCACGCCCGGCAAGGAACATCGTGGCCCGTGATTTTACCTGTCGCGCTTTTCACCCTCGGCACTGTCGCTTTGGCAATTGCACCAAGCGGAAAAGGGGCGCTGATCAACATCATGACCATAGCCTTCCTGATAGGCTATCTGCTGGTGGCCATGTTCTGGAGACCGAAAACAGTCAATCTGCCGCAGAACCTGTTTGTGACGGGGATGCTTTTGGCCCCGTTCCTCACGGTGTTTGGAACGGTCAATGACTACAAAACCAATATTTTCCTTTTCGGGGCCGCCTTTTCATTGCTGCCCGCATGGTTGGTGCTGTCCCATGCCACCTCGCCGGGTCGAAACAGGGCACGGCACCTGCTTTTATCATGCGGATTGCTGGCCGCCGTGGTGTCGGCGGTGAATGCCTATCACTACCCCTATCGGCTGACTGGGACCCTCGCTCAGGCGCGCGTTCCGGTCGATTTCCCTGATGGTAGCACCCTGCGCGCCACTCCAGCCGTTGCCGACCTTCTGTCAGGTTTGCAGGCGAATGCGGCGGGCACCACCTCACCCGCCGTGTTTGATTTGACCGGGGAACTGCCGATTGCGGCATACGCCTTGCAGGGACGCGTGCCAAAAGTGGCCTGGCTGCTTTCCAATTTCTCGCAGGAATTCAGCCTGGCGGTCTTTTCCTCCCTCCCGCCCGAGGACATCACCACTGGTTGGATTCTGCTCCCGCTCAATGAGAAAAAGGTCATCGAACCCACACGTCATGCCGTTTCCTTTTTCAAAATCCTTGACGACATGGGCATCGCGTTTGACACCCATTTCTACCCCGCAGCAACGCTACGAACCCCGATCCTGTGGCAAGAGGGGGAGGACCTAGATTTCGTTCTCTTCAAGCCGGTGTCGCAGCGGTGAACGCAGCAACCCCTCCAGACCGCACCAAACACCACGCGTTTGCCACCGTTTTGGTTCGAGGATATGCACCCCACTGTGGATCGTGTTTTTTGCCGGCCACTATACAGGCCGTTAAACCATGACCCGAGTCGCCATCGTCCAATCCAACTACATCCCCTGGAAAGGGTATTTCGACCTGATCGCCTATGCGGATGTGTTCGTCCTTTATGATGACATGCAATTCACCCGCCGCGACTGGCGCAATCGCAATAAGATCAAGACGGCCCAGGGCACACAATGGCTGACCGTGCCTGTATCCGTGAAGGGGAAGTATCATCAAAGCATCAATGACACGGAACTTATGGGCAGCGACTGGGCCGAAAAGCACTGGAAATCGCTGGAACTGAATTATGCCCGCGCGCCTCATTTCGAAGCGGTCGCAGACTGGCTCAAACCACTTTATCTCGAAAATGCCGACACGCATCTGTCGGTCCTCAACCAGCGGTTCTTAACTGAGATCTGCACGCGTCTGGGCATCACCACGCGGATAGATCGCAGCGACGCCTATACGCTGATCGAGGGCAAAACCGAACGCCTTGCCGATCTCTGCGCACAGGCTGGCGGCACCACCTACATCTCGGGACCGGCGGCCAAGGATTACATCGACCCGGAGGTGTTCACCGGCTACGGGCTATCGCTCGAATGGTTCTCCTACAACGACTATCCGCAATATCCCCAGCTTTGGGGGGATTTTGAACACGGGGTGACCATTCTCGACCTTCTGTTCAATTGCGGCGATGCAGCCATTGATTACATGCGTTATGTAAAGCCATGAAACTGTCGATCGTCACCACGCTCTATAACTCGGAACGCTACATAAAAGAGTTCCACGAACGGTCCAGCAAGGCCGCGCAAGCCTTGGCAGGCGACGACTATGAGATCGTCATCGTCAATGACGGCTCCCCCGATGACAGCCTGGCCCACGCCGTGGCGTTGGCTGACCAAGACGCCCATGTGATCGTGATCGACCTGTCGCGCAATTTTGGCCACCACAAGGCGATGATGACCGGGCTGGATCACGCGCGCGGCGATCTGGTGTTCCTGATCGACAGCGATCTGGAAGAACAACCCGAATGGTTGGACGCGTTCCACTCAAAGCTGGAATCAGGCGGCCATGATGTGGTCTTCGGGGTGCAAGACAACCGCAAAGGCGGCTGGTTCGAACGCCGAAGCGGCAGCGCGTTCTACCGCATCTTCAACGCCGTGTCGGATGTACCGCTGCCCGCCGACATCGTCACAACTCGGTTGATGCGCCGCGATTATGTGCGGGCGTTGGTGGAGCATCGCGAACGAGAGATGATCATCTCCGGCCTCTGGGCCATGACCGGGTTTGACCAACAGCCACACACTGTGAAAAAGGCCAGCGGCAGCAAAACCACCTACACACTGCGACGAAAGATCGTTTTGGCGATCAATGCGATCACGTCGTTTAGCAATACACCGCTGATCATGATCTTCTATTTCGGCCTGACCATCTCTGTGCTGGCGTCCATCTACATCGCCTTCCTAGTCTTCAACTGGGCCTTCCTCGCCCGGCCACTCAGCGGGTGGACCTCCCTGATGGGGTCGATCTGGCTTCTGGGCGGGCTGATCATTTCATTCATCGGGGTGATCGGCATCTACCTCGCCAAAATTTTTACCGAAACCAAGCAACGCCCTTACACCATTGTCAGGCAGATCCATGGCCAGCGAAAAGAATGACCTGCTGGGGCAGGTCGCCGAATATTATGATGACAAGCTGTCCCAACATGGGACAACAGCGCGCGGCGTGGACTGGAATGGGGAAGACAGCCAGAATCTGCGCTTTGATCAACTGGCCCGCGTGATCGACCGCGAGGCAGGGTTTTCGGTCAATGATCTGGGCTGCGGCTATGGCGCTTTTCAGGAATATCTAGCGGGGCAGTACGAAGGTTTTGATTACCACGGCTATGACGTCTCCGAACAAATGATCAAAGCGGCCACCACCCGCCTGCCCCAACAAAACGTGCATCTGGCCTGCACCGCCACCCCGGACAAGCAGGCCGATTACACCGTGGCGAGCGGCATCTTCAACGTCCGCATGGAACGCGCCGATGAAGAATGGCAGGCTTACTTCAAAGACACGCTGGACGTGATGAACCACGCCAGCACGCGCGGCTTTGCCTTCAACTGCCTCACCGCCTATTCCGATGCGGACAAAATGCGCGATTACCTCTACTACACCTCGCCCACCTGGGCCTTTGATCTGTGCAAAACACGGTATGCGCGCAACGTGGCGCTTCTGCACGACTACGGTCTTTATGAATTCACGCTGATCGTCAGGAAAGACGCATGACCAAACCCCTGATCATCTTTGGCACCGGCGACATCGCGGAACTGGCGTACGCTTATTTTCACACTGACAGCGATTATGACGTCATCGCCTTCACCGTCGACGCAGCTTACATGGCGCACGACTTTTTCTGCGACCTGCCCGTGATCGCGTTCGAAAATCTCTCAGATACCTACGCCCCCGCAGATCACGCCGTCTTCGTCGCCATGAGCTATTCCGGTCTCAACGCCCACCGCCGCGACAAATACCTTGCCGCCAAGGCCATGGGGTATGAGATCGCCAGCTATGTCAGCAGCCGCGCGACCGTTCTGAACAACGGGCAGATCGGGGAAAACTGTTTCATCCTCGAAGACAACACGATCCAGCCTTTCGTCACCATCGGCAACAATGTGACCCTCTGGAGCGGCAACCACATTGGCCACCATTCCACCATCCGCGATCACGTTTTCATCGCCTCCCACGTTGTGGTCTCCGGCGGGGTGACGATTGAGGAGGAATGCTTCATTGGCGTCAACGTGACTTTGCGCGATCACATCACCATCGGCGCGCGCTGCGTGCTGGGGGCGGGCGCGCTGATCTTGGGCGATACCGACGCCGAAGGGGTCTACATGGAAAAAGGCTCTGAGCGGTCGCGCGTGCCATCTTCCAAGCTGCGCCGGATCTGAGCGATGCCCGTGTGGGAAAAGCTTGGGCAGCTCTACGACCCAACCGTGCGGGACAAACGCCACCCTAAACTGATCACCCATTGCGCCAATCCGCTGGCTGTCCCG
>JBCCAJ010000136.1:0-6931 GCA_039814845.1 Pseudomonadota bacterium
AAACCGGATGGCGCAACGTGACTTGGTCGTAAATCATCTCTTCCCGAATTTCGCGGTTGGAATTGAGTGTCACGAAATGCGGGTCATCCTTGGGGATCGGCTGCAGGCTGTTCATCCAATATGTCAGGTCAATCTGTCCATCCCGCTGTGCCGCGGTTTCGCAGTAGTTCCAAGACGACCAGACTGCCTCTCGCTTTGGCATGACAGAGCGGTCGCAGTGCAGCACCACATCATTGGGCTGGTACTTCACATTACCCAACAGACGCCCTTCTTCTTCGCTTGGGTCTAACAGCATCCGCAGGCTGTCATCAGAATGGGTGGCAAATACGACCTCATCAAAACCCATCCAGTCAACGCCCTGCACCTTGATCTGCGCCGTTCCTGCTTCGCGCTTTACCGCCTCAACGGGGCAGCCAAGGCGCATCTGCACGCCCGCCCGCTGCAGGGCAATCGCCATCTTGTCAACGTAGGTCACCGACCCACCGACCACCGTGTACCACTGATGTTGGCCGTCATAAGACAGCAGGCCATGGTTGTTCAGAAACCGCACCATCGCGTGGGCTGGAAACTCCGCCACTTGTCGCGTGGGTGTTGACCAGATCGCCCCGGTCAGCGGCAGCAGGTAGAAGTCCCGAAACCACCGCCCCACGCCCATCATGTCAAGGAACTCTCCAATCGTGAGATCCGGGTGATCCGCCACCATCTTCAGCGCGTTATTGTTGAAGCGGAAGATGTCGCGCAGCATCATCAAATGCCGCGGATTGAACGCGTTCTTTTTTTGCGCAAAGAACGCCGATGCGCCTTGCAATCCGTATTCCAAACGCCCATCGCGTAGCGACGCGCCGAAGGTCATAGAGCTTTTGGTGACCGGTACGTCAAGCTCTTCAAACACCCGCGCCAGGTTCGGATAGTTCGCATAGTTGAAGACGATAAATCCTGTATCAACCGGCTGGTCGCCATTCTTTCCCGCGACGATCGTCCGCGCATGCCCACCCAGTCGTGGCTCCGCTTCGAACACGGTAATGTCGTGGGAAGGGGCCAGCGTGTAAGCCGCGCCGAGCCCGGTAATGCCTGATCCAATGATCGCGATCTTTTTGCGCCCGGAAGAGGCATTTTCGAATGGCATGATGTGCTGTTCCGTTCTTGTAAAACTTACTCATTCTTACGCATGGCAGAAAGGATCGGATGATAAAGAAAAAAATTGGTTTCGCAGTGATCCAAAGTAAACTGTGTGCCGTAGTACTCTCATGTACAGCGAAACCGCATCGCTTGTCGTCACGACACAGTCGCAAGCCAAAGGTGGGCGTGCTACGCGTGCTGAAAAGAGCAGCAATAAGTTGGGCGACAGACGGGCGGGATCGGCTAAGGTGACGGTTGAAATGGGAACACCGAACCCTCGGGATGGGGGTTTGCGATGGGCTGAGTGTATTGCTCGCATCCGCGACAATCAGGATCGCGAGGCGTTCGCAGAGCTCTTTCAACACTTTGCCCCGCGCGTGAAGTCATTCCTCATGCGGTCTGGGGCAGATATGACCTTGGCAGAAGAATGTGCGCAAGAGGTGATGGCCATTGTTTGGCAAAAGGCACACCTTTTCGATCCTGCCCGCGCAAGTGCGGCCACTTGGATCTTTACGATTGCGCGGAACCGCAAGATTGACGCGTTCCGCAAGATGAGACGACCCGAGCCCGAGGAACTTTTCTGGGGTCCGGCCGAAGAACCAGACCAGGAAGATGTCCTGGCACTGCAACAGGAAACGCAAAACCTGGGAGAAGCGCTCGCGCAGCTCCCGGACAAACAGAGAGAGTTGATTGAAAAAGCCTATTTCGGGGATCTGTCCCACAGCGAAATAGCGGCAGAAACGGGATTGCCGCTGGGCACAATCAAATCAAGGATCAGACTGGCGCTCGACCGTTTGCGCCACCAATTGAAGTGATGATGATGACGCAAGATAACATCCAGCACCATCTGACGGACGACCTGCTGATGGCGTACTCAGCGGGCACGCTGCCCGAGGCCTACAGCCTTGCTGTGGCTGCCCATATTTCCATGAGCGATGACAGCCGCGCGCGCATGCACGCCTATGACGCTGTGGGCGGATCCATTGTCGAAAGCAGCGAGGCGGCAGAAATGTCGCCGGGCAGCCTTGAGGCAACCATGAAATTGATCGACACAGCCAAGCCTAAGACTGCACCCCCGCGGGCGAAGGGCGTTCTGCCTGCGCCTGTGCAGGACTACGTGGGCGGCGATCTGGAGGCGGTCAAATGGCGGCCCGTTGGCATGGGCGTGAAACAAGCGATCCTCCCCATTGAGGGCGGCGCAAATGCGCGACTTCTGCACATTCCGGCTGGTGGGGCGATGCCCGATCACGGCCACCGCGGCATGGAAATGACGGTGGTGTTCCAGGGCGCATATAGCGACGGTCATAACCGGTTCGGGCCGGGCGATATTGAGGTGGCCGATGTTGATCACCACCACACGCCCGTGGCGGATATCGGTGAGGATTGTATTTGCATGACCGTCACCGATGCACCGCTTAAATTCGACAGCTGGCTGCCCCGCGTGATGCAGCGGTTCTTCCGGATCTAAGCGACGGCGAAGTTGCCCGTCAGGACAACCGAACCCTTAAAAACAAAGCCATATTGAACCCATCACCGCTTCCGCACTAGGAATAGTGCAATTAATTCCGAAAACCGGTTCCCACTTTTCGGATTGCACTTTAGAAGGCGCGAAAGCAACTTTCGGAGGCGGTCATGGGTTTCAAAATGGGTATTGTCGGGCTGCCGAACGTGGGCAAGTCCACCCTCTTCAACGCGCTGACCAAAACCGCCGCCGCGCAGGCGGCGAATTTCCCGTTTTGCACCATCGAACCTAACGTGGGTGAGGTGGCCGTGCCCGATGATCGGCTGGATAAACTGGCGGAGCTGGCCAAGTCCAAACAAGTTATACCGACCCGCATGACCTTTGTCGATATTGCGGGCCTTGTAAAAGGGGCCAGCAAGGGGGAAGGCTTGGGCAATCAGTTCCTTGCAAACATCCGTGAGGTCGATGCCATCGCCCATGTGCTGCGCTGTTTTGAAGACGGTGACGTGACCCATGTGGAAGGGCGTGTGAACCCTGTCGAAGACGCCGAAGTCATTGAAACCGAACTGATGCTCGCCGATCTGGAAAGCATCGAAAAACGCCGCGCGGGGTTGGTGCGGAAGCTTAAGGGCAATGACAAAGAAGCGGTGCAGCAGGACACGCTTCTGGCCGCCGCGCAGGCCATGCTGGAAGAGGGCAAACCGGCGCGGATGGTGGACGTATCTGATGACGACGCCCGCGCGTGGAAGAACCTGCAACTGCTTACAACCAAACCGATTTTGTTTGTCTGCAACGTGGATGAGGGCAGTGCGTCGACAGGCAATGATCACTCCGCAGCGGTCCAAAAAATGGCCGCAGATCAGGGCGCGGCGAGTGTCGTCATCTCTGCCCAGATCGAAGAAGAGATCAGCCAATTGGAAGAAGATGAGGCCACCATGTTCCTTGAGGAAATGGGGCTGGAGGAGGCAGGGCTCGACCGGCTTATTCGCGCAGGCTACGACCTTTTGCAATTGCAGACCTACTTTACCGCAGGGCCCAAGGAGGCCCGCGCCTGGACGATCCAGGAGGGCACTTTGGCGCCACAGGCGGCCGGTGTGATCCATGGGGATTTTGAGAAGGGGTTCATCCGGGCGGAGACCATTGGGTACGATGATTACGTGTCGCTGGGTGGGGAGCAGGCGGCGAAGGAAGCGGGGAAGATGCGGGCTGAGGGGAAAAGCTATCTGGTCAAGGATGGCGATGTGCTGCACTTCCTCTTCAACACCTGATCCGGGGTGGTTAACGAGGTCTGACGCCGCAGGGCGCGGGCTTGTCCGAATCGACGCAGGATTCCCAGGTTAACAAGGATTTTGGGGCCAAAAACCCACGTCGGTAACGCGTCGGTATCACGTCGGTATTGCGTCGGTATGTTGGACCCAAGGGGCCGGGTTTAACGCAGCGTGCGGCCCTTGCCGAAAGACAGCTTGCCTTGCGTGGCCCGTGGCCCCACCTTGTTTGAACCAAACAAAGGACCCCACCGCATGAGCCAGCTTTTTGAACCTTGGTCGCTTGGGCCGCTCACGCTTGAGAACCGCATCGTCATCGCGCCGATGTGTCAGTATTCCGCCGTTGATGGCAATGCGCAGGATTGGCATTTGATCCATCTGGGCAATTTGGGTCTGTCAGGTGCCGGGCTGTTGGTGATTGAGGCCACGGCCGTGTCGCCGGAGGCGCGGATCACGCCGGATGATCTGGGGCTTTATTCCGATGAGAATGAGGCCGCTTTGGCCCGGGTGATGGCGGGGGTGATGCAGCATGCCTCCATGCCCGTGGTCATTCAGCTGGCCCATGCCGGGCGTAAAGCGTCAAGCCAGGCCCCATGGGAGGGTGGCGCGCAGATCTCGCCCGATGCGCCGCGCGGTTGGAAAGCCGTCGCGCCCTCTGCGTCTGCCCATGGGGCGGGGGAGGATACGCCCTTGGAGTTGGATGACGCAGGGCTGGCCAAGGTGCGCGATGACTTCGCGGCCGCCGCAAAGCGATCCGTGCGCTTGGGCTTTCGCGGGATTGAGGTGCATATGGCCCATGGCTATTTGCTACATCAATTCCTGTCGCCGCTGGCCAATCAGCGCAGTGATGGCTTTGGCGGGTCCCTCGAAAACCGGATGCGTTTCCCCATTGAGGTGTTTGACGCGGTGAAAGCGGCGGTGCCCGATGACATTCCCGTCTGGGTACGTGTGTCGGGCACCGACTGGGTGCCCGGCGGCTGGGACATTGAGGATACCGTCGCGCTGGGATATGCCTTGAAAGAGAGGGGATGTGCGGCGATCCATGTGTCGTCGGGCGGCGTTTCCCCCAAACAAGAGATCCCGCTGTCGGATGGCTATCAGGTGCATCTGGCCGCTCGGGTGAAGGAGGCGGTTGGCCTGCCCACCATTGCCGTGGGTCTGATCACCGATCCGGCCCATGCCGAAGACATCCTGCAAAAGGGCGAGGCCGACGCCATCGCGCTGGCGCGAGGGATGCTTTATGATCCGCGCTGGCCTTGGCACGCAGCCGCACAAATGGGGGCTGATGTTCACGCCCCACAGCAATACTGGCGATCCCAACCGCGTCAATTCAAGACCCTGTTCAAGGATGCAACGACGGGTCAGCGTTGAGATTGCATCGCGCGACGGTGCGTTTCGCCGAGTGTCGCAGGCCTTCAGGCTGAGGTGGGAGCGGGTTCTACATCGGTGATTGCCGATGCGAGGGGCCTCAAGCTTGGCGAATTTTACCCATCAGCAGGCAGGTGGTGCACTTTCCGCACTCAGCAAAACCGGTGTCCGTATGCACTGGGCGCCGACAGGTCCAGCAGAGATCGACAAGGTCTTTTCCCATATATGTCATCAGCTCCTGTTTCGGCTTAATGACGGGCCTGAGGTATTTGGGAGGGTCATTGGGGTAGCAAGACGCAGCGATCACGGCCAAAAGATATTTCAACCGGTCGCCCGATGCGTTCTGGGCCCCTTTTGGGGGTTGACTGGTTGGTGGCACTGTTGCGGGTGCACGCAGTTCTTCTGCTTCTTCCTGGTTCAGGCCCAGCATCCAGAAATCCGGCATCTTTCCCGTTTCCAAATAGTGGTTTGATGCAGCGATCCCGGCTTCGGCGGCGACCGTGATCACGTCGTACCCCATGGCCCGGAACCCGCGTCTGTCGACGGTGCTTTCGGTGTATTTGAAATCTCGATAGGTTTCCCGACAATAGGCGACGATCTTTTCACAGGCCTCTGCTTCTGCCCGGTCGCGGCCTTCGATGTTCTTTAAGTGGACATGGTGCACCAAGACGGTGTCCTGTGTTTCTCGTAGGGCGTGTGCCAGAAGATACGTGCTGTCGATCCCTCCGGAGAGCAGAATCAGGCGAGTATATCCTTTCTGGCGCCCCCGGACTTTCATGTTTTTCCCCAATATTTTTAATGGTTTAACCCGAGAGCGAACCTGAAGATTGTAAATCTACCAGCACCTTATGAAAGCTGGTGCGTCATGTCGTCAATCCAATCCAAATCAACTCGACCCGGTCGCGCCTTGCGTGTAATGGTTGCATCACAGATGGGACGTGAATTGGGGTTTATCTGTTGGAAATGATGATTGCACCTGCCTTTTGGGGGCGGACGTGACGGACACATCTGCCAAAACAGTGGATGCGCAGACCTTTGGGTCGACCATGGGCAATGCCGTGTGGCTGATGACCATGGACAAGGCCTATCGCGACTTGCCCATCCGAGAGGTCGAGGCGCTTGTGGCCACGCCGATCCTGCTGCGGCAATTCAAGCTGTATTCCAAGGGCAAACAACCCGTCGCCTTTCTGACCTGGGCGAGCGTGTCCGATGAGGTGAAGGTCAAGCTCGACGCCGGTGAGACATTGGCGCTGGAAGATTGGCGTTCAGGTGAGAACCTGGTGGTGGTGGATGTTGTGTCGCCGTTTGCGGAAGCGGAGTCTCTGAAATCCAAGTTTTTGGCGCAGGCCGCTGGCAAACCCGTGAGTTAGGTGTGTAACTCTTTGAAATTATTTAAATAATTTGCAGGTACAACAATGATTGAGAGCATCAGACCGCACGGTACAACCTTTTCTGAGCATGAGTTTGATAAAGCGCGTGATGGTCAGGCTGTCCGCGTTTTTCACTGCCCCTCCAAGGTTTTGCTTCAAGGGGCATTCGAAGACCTCAAGCCGTCGTTGGCTTCGCCTGCAGGGCAAAACCTTGATGAAAACAGGGGCGTCTTGGGTGTAAATGACCTCAGTTCGGTTGTGGCGGAGCCTGAGCAGGCCATTGCCATAGCGGCGGGGCCAATGCATTCACTTGATGGCCTTGGCATGCAAACGGTTGATTGTCCCGG
>JBCCAJ010000196.1:0-5606 GCA_039814845.1 Pseudomonadota bacterium
CCACTGGTCGGCCACGTTTTCGGCCGTCTGACCCATGTGATAGCCGTTGAACGCATCCCACAGACCATCGCGGATCATCGTGTCGATGTATTTCATGTCACCCATCTTGTGACCGGCGCGCAGGTGCGCGGCGTGGGTGGACAGAGACATATTCTCCTGCCCGCCCGCAGCGACAATCGCGGCATCGCCCAGCTGAATGTGCTGCGCGCCCAGCGCCACGGCGCGCAGGCCCGACCCACAGACCTGATTGAGCCCCCAGGCCGAGCTTTCCACCGGCAGACCGGCATTCACATGCGCCTGACGGGCTGGGTTCTGACCTTGGGCGGCGGTCAGCACCTGGCCCATGATGGTCTCAGACACCTCGGCCTTATCAACGCCCGCGCGCGCAACCACAGCCTCCAACACCGCTGCGCCCAGATCATGGGCCGGCGTGCTCGCAAAAGAGCCGCTAAACGACCCAACAGCCGTACGCGCAGCTGAGGCAATTACTACATTCGTCATGGGGATACCCTCCAGCAGATAAACTTGCAGTGCGGAGGGCAAGTTGGCGGTCGCGGCCAAAAGATTTGGCTTGCACCACCGGATCGGCATACCCCCGCGGTTGAGGGCCTCATAACCTATGCCCACCGGACGGGCAACGCGACTCTGCTAGAATTCAGGCCGTTTCACGCTTGCTGCCTGTCTCTGTCCAAATGGGTCGCACCGTGGGGGCGCCGAAGAAGTACCCCTGTAGACAGTCCATCCCCATATGCTGAAGGAACGCGGCATCTTCTGCCGTTTCCACGCTTTCGGCGACAGAGACCATGTCAAACTCATTGGCAAGCGTTGCCATGGCGCGGGCGATGATTTGATTGTCGGGGTCATTGGCAATGCCGCGAATATACTGCCCATCGATCTTGAGGATATCGAAGTAAAAATTCTTCAAGTACTGGAACGACGTATAGCCCGAACCAAAATCATCCAGCGCAAAACTGATGCCCTTCTTTTGGAGCTTGTTCATGAAATTGACCACCAATTCGGGCACCAAAATGGCAGAGCTTTCGGTGATCTCCAGGATCAGCCGTTCGGCAAGTGTCGGATCCTCGCGGATGTTCTTTTCCAGAATGTAGCTCCACCGGCCATAGCCAATGGACCGCGCCGACATATTGATGGATAGGCGCAAATCCTGATGTTTGCGCATTTCCATCAATCCGCGTTTGAGAGCCATGCAATCAATCTTTCGCCCGACCTCCGTGGCCTCAACAGCATCGATAAAGTCTCGGGCCGGCAATATACGGTTGTTGCCATCCAACATGCGAATCAGACCTTCATAGAAGGCCGGCACACCGGTGTTGCGCGACGGGACAACCGCTTGATAAGCCAGCATCACGCGGCCTGCATCCAAAGCCTCATCCACCATTTGAACTGTGGCCTTGTCACGCGTCATAACGGCATAGTTCAGTGGGCTGTCATGCCCCGGTGGCACGTCTGCCCAATCCGCTTTGTTTCGCGCCATTGCACTCTCCTGTTACCTACATGTGTCATGATCACGACAGCCTTGCCTTCACAGGGTGACGCCTTGGCGTTAAAGAACCTTCAAACTTAAAATTGAAAGCATCCGAAAGGATAGGCGCATGTCAGAGCGCTGCGGGTGGGTTGGACTTGAACCCATTTACATTGAGTACCATGACACCGAGTGGGGCGTGCCAGAATATGACAGTCGGGCGTTGTGGGAAAAGTTGATCCTTGATGGGTTTCAGGCGGGGCTGAGCTGGATCACGATCCTGAAAAAACGAGACAATTTTCGCAAGGCATTCGCGGAATTTGATCCCAATGTCGTGGCTGGATGGGGTGAGGCGGAGGTTGAGCGCTGTCTGGCGGACCCCGGTATCATTCGCCACCGGGGTAAAATCGAAGCCACCATTGGCAATGCCCGCGCCTGGCAGGTGATCGAACAAGAGCAGGGGTTTGACCGCTATTTGTGGGATTACGTCGGCGGCGCGCCGATCCAGAACGCGTGGGAAACCCTTGATCAGGTGCCCGCGCAGACAAAGCTGTCGCAGGCGATTTCCAAAGATCTCAAGAAACGTGGTTTCAAATTCTGCGGGCCCACGATTGTCTATGCGTTCATGCAAGCGGTGGGCATGGTGAACGATCACTTGACGACCTGCCCCCGCTACGCCCCCGTTGCAGCGATGGGCACGCCCCGGAGCTGGAGCTGAACATGATCTACAAGCTCTTCTACGCCGATGACAGTGCGGCCATGGGCCCGCGTGTTCTCTTGGAAGAGGTTGGCGCGGACTATGAACTGATTGACACCACGATTGATCAGGACAGACCCCGCGATCCTGAACATCTGGCGCTGAACCCCAATGGTTGGGTGCCGGTTCTGACATGGGAGGGCGGGTCGATGTATGAGGCCTCCGCCATCTCGATCTACCTCACCGATCTTTACCCGGTGGCGCGCCTCGGTCCAGCACCCTCTGACCCTGAGCGCGCTGTGTTCCTGCAGACGTTGGTTTATTTTTCCAATACGGTTCAGACGGCGTTTCAACAGCATTACTATCCGCATCGATTTGCTGCGGATGCGGGCGATGCCAAGACCCGTGCGTCCAATCGGTTGCGTAGCGTATGGCAGGTTGTCGATGATCAACTGGCAGGCCGCGATTGGGTGGCGGGCGATCGGTTCAGTGCCGCAGACGTGCATCTTTACATGCTCAGCACATGGTTTGAGCCTGAGGCAGGCCACCCCACTGTTGAGGATTTCCCCAATGTGGCGCGCGTGGCATCCCATGTGGCTGCGCGACCCAGCGTCAAAAAGGTCTTTGATCTTTAGGCTTTGGGTTTTGGCGCGGGTGGCCTATATACCGTGCACTCTAGCCACCGATAAGACACAGCGATGAACAAACCCGCCCCTATCACGCAGGACCTTCTGACGATCCCCCGGAAACTGCCGGAGGGGCCGGTGAACATAGTGGGCCTGACACGTCCTGCGCTGCGCGAGGCGCTCATTGCCCATGGCACGCCGGAAAAGCAGGCCAAGATGCGCGTCAACCAAATCTGGCAGTGGATCTATCAGTGGGGCGTGCGGGATTTTTCCGCGATGACGAACCTGAGCAAGGCCTACCGCGCGGAACTGGCAGAGCATTTCGTCATTGAAGTGCCCGAGATGGTCACCCGTCAGATCAGCGCCGATGGCACCCGTAAGTATCTGGCGCGCATTGCAGGCGGGCATGAGGTGGAGGTGGTCTATATCCCCGAGACCGATCGCGGCACGCTGTGCATTTCCAGCCAGGTGGGCTGCACGCTGACCTGTTCGTTTTGCCATACGGGCACCCAGAAGCTGGTGCGCAATCTGACCGCAGGTGAAATCGTGGGCCAGATCATGATGGCGCGCGATGATCTGGGCGAATGGCCGAAACAGGGTGAAGGATCTGGCGAACGGCCCCGGCTGCTCAGCAATATCGTTTTGATGGGTATGGGTGAGCCGCTCTACAATTTCGAAAACGTCCGTGACGCGATGCAGATTGCGATGGATGGGGAAGGGATCAGCCTCTCGCGCCGTCGCATCACGTTGTCGACGTCTGGCGTGGTGCCGGAAATTGCTCGCACTGCCGAAGAGATCGGCTGCATGCTGGCGGTCAGCTTTCACGCCACGACCGATGAGGTGCGCAACCATCTGGTGCCGATCAACCGAAAATGGAACATTGAGACGCTTCTGGATGCGCTGCGCGCTTATCCCAAAGCGTCCAATTCGGAGCGGATCACATTTGAGTACGTGATGCTGAAAGATGTGAACGACAGCGATGAAGATGCACGCCGTCTTGTGCAACTGATCAAAGGCATACCTGCCAAAATCAATCTCATCCCATTTAACGAGTGGCCCGGCGCCCCCCATGAACGATCCGATTGGGAACGGATCGAGCGGTTCGCAGATATTGTCTACAAAGCCGGTTACGCCAGCCCCATCCGCACGCCCCGCGGCGAAGATATCATGGCCGCCTGCGGACAGCTCAAATCCGCCACAGAACGCGAACGCAAACCCCGTCGCGACATCGAAGCCCGCGCGGGAATGTGAGGCCGGATGGGGGCCAGCCCCCAACGTCGAAGCCCAAGGGCTTCGACGCCTCCCCCGAGATATTTGTGGCAAGAAGAACGGCAGCCGGCTTATGAGCCTTTCTTCTTGCTGAAAATATCCCCGCCGGAGGCATAGAATCTTAAAGGTCTGTCCCAAAGAGACCTTTGGCTTGCCTCATTTCAGCACAATTGTTGCCACGAGCCGTGACTATCCATCGAACAGGAGCAAAATTGTAGAAAGGCTCGAAACGATGGATTCGATGGAACTTGACTGGGTGCGCGACCTCGTGATGCGCGAACGCCAAATGGCTGTGTCAGAACGTGAATGGAAGCACCGCGTGCGCGGCTATGGCTATGCTATTCGCGAAACGGAGAAGGGCCGCGTGGTCAGTTCCCTGTTAAACAAACGCGATCTCATTAACCTGGGCGCTGCGGGCTGAACGCAGGCTTTACGCCTTTTTGATTTTCTTCCGCGCATCCCTTGCGTATCACTCTTTGCAATCAGCGAGAGAGGCTCGGGATGACGGAAACGAAGATCGGCGTAATCGGTGGCTCCGGTGTTTATGACATCGAGGGGCTGGAGGGCGCGGAGTGGGTGTCGGTTGAGACGCCTTGGGGCGCGGCCTCGGACCAGATCCTGACCGGACGGTTGGGCGGCGTGGAGATCGCTTTTTTGCCACGCCACGGGCGCGGGCATGTTCACTCGCCGACCACTGTGCCTTATCGCGCCAATATTGACTCCCTCAAACGCATTGGGGTGACGGATGTCATCTCCGTTTCCGCCTGCGGTTCCTTCCGCGAAGAGATGGCGCCGGGTGATTTTGTTGTTGTTGATCAGTTCATTGACCGGACCTTTGCCCGTGAGAAAAGCTTCTTCGGGACGGGCTGTGTGGCCCATGTCTCCGCTGCCCATCCCACATGCCCGCGCCTGAGCGAGGCCTGCGTGACAGCGGCCAAGGCGGCGGGCGTGACCGTGCATGAGGGCGGCACCTATTTGGCCATGGAAGGCCCACAGTTTTCCACGCTCGCGGAATCCAAGATGTATCGGGAGGTCTGGGGCTGTGACGTGATCGGCATGACCAATATGCCCGAGGCCAAGCTCGCCCGCGAAGCAGAGCTGTGCTACGCCTCCGTCGCGATGGTTACCGATTACGACAGTTGGCATCCGGACCACGGCGAGGTGGATGTGACCCAGATCATCGCCACGCTGACCGGCAATGCCGACAAGGCGCGCAACATGATCGCGGGCCTGCCCGCGCTTTTGGGGTCTGAGCGAAACCCGTGCCCCCACGGCTGTGATCGCGCGCTGGAGTTTGCCATCATGACCGCCCCCGACAAACGGGACGCAGCGCTTGTGGCCAAGCTGGATGCGGTTGCGGGTCGGGTATTGGGGGCCTAAGGTTTTACACATGTCTTTTGATCTTTGGCTTGCCTTTGCTGCTGCGTCCACCGCGCTTGTTTTGATCCCCGGACCCACGGTTCTGTTGGTGCTGAGTTATGCGTTGAGCCAGGGCAGGCGTGTCGCGGTTGCTTCTGCAACGGGCGTCGCG
>JBCCAJ010000458.1:0-2502 GCA_039814845.1 Pseudomonadota bacterium
CTCAGTCTGTGACCGCGCTCATGGCTATATTACTAGAACCATGCAGCGCATTGGGGGATGTCACCAATGAACCCCGGCGCGGAATCAAGGTCGATGCCCGCCGCGCCTTCGTCAGGCCCCCCCAAGGGCCTGGCGAATTTTCGATATCAACGCGCCGATCAGTCCCACCGCGATACGTCACCATAAAGCGCCCTCGCTTTGCTATAAGACCGCCAGACCGGGGCCTGCCAAAGCCGCTTTTTCAGAGCTTAATAGGAATACTCTGCGTAAATCCGGCTCAGATCCCCGTCCCATTCCCCATGGTACTTCGCCAGCAACTCATCCGCTGGCACCTGCCCGCTTTCCACGCTTTCCATCAACGCATTCAGGAAATGCGTCTCATCCGGAATAAGCCCGCCGGCGCCCGGCCTTGCCCGCGCCTTCAAACCGGCCTCCGAAATCGCCAGAACCTCGCGCGCCAGATCATGCATGTGGATGTCGCCCACACGCGCCTCCAACGCCGCCTCACTCGCGCCCACGCGCAACGCCTCTCGCGTCTCGGCATCCCAGCCCTTCACCAAATCCCACGCCGCATCCAGCGCGCCCTGATCATACATCAGACCCACCCAAAACGCGGGTAAGGCACAGAGCCGCCGCCAAGGCCCACCATCCGCCCCGCGCATTTCCATGAATTTCTTGATCCGTGCCTCAGGAAAGGCCGTGGTCAAATGATCCGCCCAATCCGAAAGCGTCGGTGTTTCACCGGGCAGCGCAGGCAACTTACCTTCCAGGAAATCCCGGAACGACTGCCCCAACGCATCAATGTAGACCCCGTCGCGATAGACAAAATACATCGGCACATCGAGCGCGTAGTCCACCCACCGCTCAAACCCGAACCCGTCCTCAAAGACAAAGGGCAACATCCCCGTCCGATCCGCATCCAGATCCCGCCAAACGCGGCTGCGCCAGCTTTTGTGCCCATTGGGCTTGCCTTCGAAAAACGGCGAATTGGCAAAGAGTGCTGTCGCCACAGGCTGCAACGCCAGCGCCACGCGCAGCTTCTTGACCATGTCCGCCTCTGACGAAAAATCCAGGTTCACCTGAACCGTACAGGTCCGGTACATCATGGATTTCCCCATAGTGCCAACGCGGTCCATGTAATCCGTCATCAGCTTGTAACGCCCTTTGGGCATCATCGGCATCTGGTCATGCGTCCATTCCGGTGCCGCCCCCAGCCCGATGAACCCCACACCGACTTTGTCAGAGATTGCCTTCACATCCGCAAGATGCGCGTTCACCTCGTCACAGGTCTCATGAATGGTCTCCAGCGGCGCCCCCGACAGTTCAAACTGCCCGCCGGGTTCAAGGCTCACATTCGCGCCGTCTTTTTCCAAACCAATCAGATTGCCCGCTTCCTCAAGCGGTGCCCAACCCTGCCCATCGCGCAAGCCCTCAAGCAGCGCTTTTATGGATCGATCACCGTCATAGGGCAGGGGGTTCAACGTGTCTTTGCAATAGCCGAACTTCTCATGTTCCGTGCCGATCCGCCAATCATCCTTGGGTTTGCACCCGCTCTCCAGATATTCGGCCAGTTGGTCGCGCGAAGAAATGGGGCCGCCGCCGGATTGAGGGATGGACATGTCGATGAGTTCCTTTCGCGGGGCGCGCCTATTCCCGAAGTGATTGCGCCAAAGCCCGGCAGTGTCAATGCAGCCCATGTTGTCCAGAGCGCGCAAATCTGTCACGACCTCATCGCGCAAACGTGTGAAAAGCTGAATTTAAACCCGCGCTTTGGTGCTTAGCTACAAGACATATTCAACGCCAGTCATAGGAGGCGATCATGACCACCCAACGCAACATAAGCCGCCGCGCAGCTTTCACCACTGCCCTCGGCTTTGCCATGGCGCCCGTGCTTCTGGCCACAGCTGCTTCGGCCCGTGGCGGCCCTGACCCCTGGCGGCCCAAGCGCAAGAAATCCCTTTCCGAAATCCCCGGGGACGCATTGGCACGTAGCCCCAAACCGGGCGGCCCGCGCATGCGTTAAAGGTTGGCCTTGCCCGGCAATGCATTCGCACGGGTGCGTTGCCATAGAACGGTTTGTGCCTGCGTGGTCGTCCGCATCACGCTGAGCAATCGCTCGGTCTTCAACCCTGGCAACCGCACGAAAATATCAAACAATGCATCGGCCCCTTCCGCATTCACAGGAATGAACAAATCCGGCTGACCCGGCTGAGTCAAAACCCAGTGTTCGGGCTTGCCTGTCGCGTCAAAGCGCAGCTGGCTCATCTCGCTGAGCGCCACAACGCCACCGGTCAGCGGACCAAAATACGCCACTTGCCCTTCATCTGCGCGCACAACACCAAGCCCACCCGACCGGCCGCGAAAGCGGCCTCGCTGAATGCCCGCCACCAAAAGCGCGAGCGCCGCGAGCGCCACCGCGCCCCCAATCCATCGCGTCAGCGATGCCCCGCTGAAAAGCCACCACAACCCGAACCCCAGCCCGCTCGCGCCAGCGAGCGCTTC
>JBCCAJ010000033.1:0-12009 GCA_039814845.1 Pseudomonadota bacterium
CGGGCTTTTGGAAGATGGAATGCTGATTGCGGCTGGTGGCTTTGGCCTGTGCGGTATTCCTGAACTGCTGCTGAAGGCCATTCAAGACGCGAGCGTGAAGGATTTGACCTTTGCGTCAAACAATGCGGGCGTGGATGATTTCGGGATCGGGATCTTGCTGCAGACGCGTCAGGTCTCCAAGATGATGTCCTCTTACGTGGGTGAGAACGCCGAGTTCATGCGCCAGTATCTGGCGGGCGAGTTGGAGATTGAGTTCAACCCGCAAGGCACGTTGGCCGAACGCATGCGTGCCGGTGGTGCGGGTATCCCGGGGTTTTACACCAAGACGGGCGTTGGCACGCAGGTGGCCGAGGGCAAAGAACACAAGGATTTCGACGGCGAGACGTATATCATGGAACGCGGTATCTTTGCCGACCTCAGCATCGTCAAAGCGTGGAAGGCGGATGAGACGGGCAACTGCATCTTCCGCAAGACAGCGCGTAACTTCAATCCGCCTGCAGCGATGTGCGGTAAGGTGTGTGTGATGGAAGTCGAGGAAATCGTGCCAGTGGGCAGCCTCGACCCCGATCATATTCATATGCCGGGTGTCTATGTGCACCGTATCATTCAGGGTGAGCATGAGAAACGCATCGAACAACGCACTGTGAGGGAGGCCTGAGCCATGCCGTGGGATCGCAATCAGATGGCCGCACGGGCCGCGATGGAATTGGAAGACGGGACATATGTGAACCTCGGGATCGGTATTCCGACCTTGGTGCCAAACTTTATCCCTGACGGCGTGTCGGTCACGCTGCAATCCGAGAATGGCATGCTGGGCATGGGCCCTTTTCCAATTTCCGGCAGCGAGGACCCTGACCTGATCAATGCGGGCAAGCAGACCATCACGGAGCTGCCAGAGACCGCCTATTTCGACAGTGCCACGTCGTTCGGGATGATCCGGGGTGGCAAGATTGCCATGGCGATCCTTGGCGCGATGGAGGTGGCTGAAAACGGCGACCTGGCCAACTGGATGATCCCCGGCAAGCTGGTCAAAGGCATGGGCGGTGCGATGGATCTGGTCGCGGGTGTGGGCCGTGTGGTCGTGGTGATGGACCACACCAACAAGCATGGCGACAGCAAGGTCTTGAAGGAATGCACCCTGCCGCTGACGGGTAAGGGCGTGGTGGATCGGATCATCTCCAACCTCGGTGTGCTGGATGTGACGCCCGACGGCTTGCGCATCGTGGAATGTGCACCCGATGTCAGTGAAGAGGATCTGCGCGCGGCCACGCAGGCCACGATCGTTTAAGTCGCAGGCGTCTAGTTCGAGGCCAGCCTCAAAGCGCAGGCATCCGTGACCAGTTGAGGGCGCGTCTGGCACAGGCCGCGCGCGACCTCAAAAGCGGCCAGCACCTTGGGCACGTAATCGCGGGTCTCTGAATAGGGCGGCACGCCGCCGTGGCGGCGCACGGCACCTTCGCCCGCGTTGTAGCCTGCCAACGCCAGCATCGCGTCTCCGCCGAACTCCCCCAGCAGCCAATCCAGGTAGGCCACCCCGCCTTTGATGTTCTGGGCGCTAGACAGCGGATCGGTCACGCCAAAGCGTGCAGCCGTGTCGGGCATCAGCTGCATCAATCCTTGCGCGCCCTTTTCACTTTCCGCCGACACGCGGCCACTGGATTCCACGGAAATCACCGCAAGCACCAATGCAGGTGACACCTTGGTGCCGATTGTGGCCAGTAGAATGTCAGGACCGTTTGCCGTGGCGATATCCTGCATGTCTTGCAAACGCGGGCCGCTCACACCTTTCTGACGAAGCTGTTCGAAGGCAAGGCGCACGCGGGTCGTGGCATCGGCGCCAAGATCATGGGGCACATCTTCCCAGAACCAAGCGAAGTCACCCACGGGCGTATCAGGCAGCGGGGATGTACTGTCGCCTGCATCATCACCCTTGGACAGACCCCGCGACAGGATTTCCGCCTGCTCTTCGGGATCGATCTGAACGGTGATGCGGCCGACACCGCCGTTGGGCACCTTTTCGCGTTTGAACGTAAAATCGGGAAAGGCCGGTGGATCGCCTGCATCCACGGGACCAGAATAGAGAGCCGCGCACCAAATCGCGCATAAACCGGCTAGGGCCGCTTTGTGTGGGGTCATGATTTGCTTTGCCTCAGGGTCTTTTTTGTTCACGCATACCCGAAAAGTCCGGAGTTTTCACGGGATTTGTGCACGTTTTGGAAACGAATTCGGACATCGTTTGCACGAATTGGCAGCCGCCAAGCGCGAAATCAAAAAAACTATGAATTTTTATTCGCAATAATTTCAATGCCTTAATATGTTTTCTCGGAAAAAATCAACGATTCATAAAATGCCTAAAAAGCTGCCCAAATCCTGCCCGATTCAAACAGCAAAACACTCCCCATACCGCGACGGCAGCGGGCCAATGAGAGAGACGGCCCACACGAAAGTCAGACCGGTTGTAACTGAAGCTTAAATAATCCTTTGGAGGGATAACCATGATCAAGTTCATCAAAAATTTCCGTAACGACGAAGACGGTGCCGTGACAGTTGACTGGGTCGTTCTGACCGCAGCAGTTGTGGGCCTGGGCGTTGCAGGCGTTTCCACGGTTCAGGGCGGCATCGGCTCGCTGGCATCTGCCATCGAAAGCGGTGTGTCCTCGAAGACCGTGAGCAACGGCGACTAATAACGAGTACTCGTTATGTGCTGGTGGCCGCGGAAGTTACCTTCTGCGGCCATTTGCGCGAACCCGGGGGGGTTGGGTGACCAGTAAAACAGTTTTGGTCTGACACCGTCATGCAAAGGTGCAGCCCTCAAAGAAGGATCTGCTAAAATGACGGACGACACGAAATTCACTAAATCCGCACCATCGCAGGCGGCACGGTTTGCAAAAGACGAAGACGGCGCCATCACGGTGGACTGGATCGTTTTGACCGCCGCGGTTGTCGGCTTGGCCGCTGTCGGCGGGGGGTCGATCAACGACGCGGTCACGGCGCTTGGCAGCGATATCTCTGATGAGACATCCGGGCAGTCTGTGAACAACGGCGATTGATGCACGGCGCCCTGCAAAAAGGGCGCAGACATGCTTTCACACAATCTGATGTAGCAGTGCGCGGCATATGGGCCGCGCATTCCGTTGGATTCAGAGGCGAACCTCAAACAGTCATCATGCGACCACCTTTTCGCCACATTTCGCCTGTATCGAACATTCAATTAATTGGGGCCGCCCACGTGTTTTGGGGGCCGGAAGGGCAGATCTTCGAAGGGGAAGAACGATGCGTTTGGTATTTGGACTCGTCTTGATTGTGGGCGTGGGGCTTGCGGGTTTCGCAGTCTATTTGGCGCAATCCTACATTCAGGGCTATCAGACACAGCTTGCCAATGAGCGGGCGAACCGGTCCCCCGGTATCGACACCGTTGATATCTATGTGGCGAAGAAATCCTTCAAATACGGACAGGAATTGAAAGAGGAAGACGTGCGTCTGACGGCCTTTCCACGGGCATCCCTGCCCGAAGGTGTGTTCAAAACAGCAGAAGAGCTTTTTCCTGAAGGCCCCGCTGAGATGCGCACCGTTTTGCGGTCGATTGAAAAAAATGAGGCCATCCTGGCGGTCAAAGTCACCGCTCCGGGTGAAGAGGCGGGCATTACATCGCAACTGGAGCGCGGCATGCGCGCGTTTGCCATCAAAGTGGACGTGACCAGCGGCGTGTCGGGTTTTCTGCGCCCCGGTGACCGCGTGGACATCTATTGGACGGGCCGTGTTGGCGAAGCGCTGCGGCTGGAAAATGATGGCGGCAATGGCGCTGTGACCAAACTGATTGAAACGAACGTGTCTTTGATCGCGATTGATCAGGAAGCCAACCAGGACCTGACCGATGCCATCATCGCGCGCACCGTGACAGTGGCTGTGCGCCCCGAACAGGTGGCCGCCCTGGCGCAGGCACAATCCAGCGGTCGTTTGTCGCTGTCGCTTGTCGGTGCAGAAGATGATTACGTCGCCGAGGCGATTTCCGTGGACCAACGCGGGCTGCTGGGTATCGAGGCGCAGGTGGTCGAAGCCGCCCCGCAGGTGCAAGAGGTCTGCACGATCCGTACCCGTCGCGGTGGCGAGGTGCTGGAAACACCCATTCCCTGCGCGAACTAAGTCACGCAGGATCATAAGATCAAAACGCGGGCTGCACCTGATGTGTGGTCCGCGTTTTCGTGTTCTGGCGAAAAAATTCCTCAACTCCGCAGAGCAGTAGACGCTGACGGTCGGTGAGAGTAAAACCGATGTCAGGCCAGCCGGGCATTGCCTGTCAGCAAAACGCGTCCCCCCTGACCGGAGAGAGTGATCATGCCAATTGATGCGCCGCTTACCGATGACAAACCGGTCGTTGCCGTGACCGGGGCCAGCCGCGGGATTGGTCATGCCATCGTGAAAGAATTCTACAGCGACGGGTGGGAGGTACTGACCCTCGCCCGCACCCCGTTTTCCCAAGTATGCCCCTGGGCCGAAGGGATCGTGCAGCATATCGAGGTGGATCTAACCCGGGAAGCCTCGATCATGGAGGCCTGTGGGACATTGCGCGAAAGACTTGGCGACAAGGGGTTGAGCGCGCTGGTCAACAATGCAGGGATTTCCCCAAAAGATGAGGGTGGCGCGCGTTTGTCGGCGATGAAGACGTCGTTTGACACGTGGAACGCCGTACAGATGGTCAACCTGATGGGGCCGCTGATGCTGTGTCAGCAATTGTTGGGGCCTTTGTCGCAGGCGAAAGGCGCTGTGGTGAATGTGACCTCAATCGCGGGCACGCAAATCCATCCCTTTGCGGGCGCGGCCTATGCGGTGTCCAAGGCTGGATTGTCGGCGCTGACGCGAGAACTGGCCTTTGAACTGGCAGACAGTGGCGTGCGGGTGAACGCGGTGTCACCGGGGGAGATTGAGACATCCATCCTGTCGCCAGGAACAGATGAGTTGGTGGAAAAACTGGTGCCGATGAAACGGTTGGGCAGCCCCAAAGAGGTGGCGGAGGTGGTGACCTTCCTGTGTTCGCAGAAGTCGTCCTATATCAACGGGGCGGAAATTCCGATCAATGGCGGGCAGCATCTGTTGTAACAGGCGTGCAAAATTTTTAAAAAATTTTGCGGAAACTTTAAAAGTTTCCGGGCGTTTTCTTTTGAAGAAAACGCGCTCCTAAAGCGACACGCCGGTTCCTTGCAACACACCATGCTCCAAAGCGTAACGGGTCAGCCCCGCCGTGGAACTGATCCCCAGTTTCTTCTTGATGTTCTTGCGGTGCGTTTCCACCGTCCGAACAGAGATATCGAGCGCGACCGCCACCTCTTTGTTCGACAACCCCCGGGCCAGTTGCAGCAAAATGGTCTGTTCTCGGTTGGTGAGCTGATCGCGCGCGCCGCCAGTCGGGCTCAACCGTTCGGCCACGCCGCTTGAAAGGTACCGCCGACCGGCCATGACCGCATCAATCGCCTGCTTAATCTCTTCCGTCGGCACATCCTTCAGCACGTACCCAACCGCCCCATGGCTGAGGGCGGAGGAGATGTATTCCGGGCTGTCATGCATCGACAGGATCAGGATGCGCGTTTCGGGCCGGCTTTCCAGAATGATCTCGGTCGTCGACAGACCGCCGATCCCGGGCATGTTGAGGTCAAGCAGGATCACATCCGGATCCAATCTTTCCACCTGATCAATGATCTGCTGGCCGTCCGACAGGGTCGCGATCACCTCCACATCGTCGAAGCTTTCGAGAATGGATTGGATACCCTCGGCGACCATGGGGTGATCATCCACGATCACGACACGGGTAGGTGCATGGGTCATGATCAGGCTCATGCTCTGGCTTTCTGTTCAGAACGGTCATCAGGGGGCAAGAGATGCGAGAGCGGTACAGAGGCCTCGATCACCGTGCCGGTCTTTGACGAAAGGATGCGCAAAGAGCCATCCAACTGTTCCACCCGTTCCTGCATATTGCGCAGGCCAAGCCCCGTGCTTGGGTTTTTGCGCGCGTCGCTCATCGGCGCCAGACCGCGCCCATTGTCGGTGATGCGCAGGGTTGCACCCCGGTTATGGCCGCGCAGGTCGACCGCAACATGGGTGGCGGCGGCGTGGCGTTCGACATTCGTCAACGCCTCCTGCGCGATGCGGTAAAGCGCGGTTTTGGCATCTGCGTCAAGGCGATTTCGAAAGACGACCGTGTCAAATTCCGTCGCAATTCCAGTGCGTTGACTGAAATCCCCGATCAACGCCTTAAGCGCCGGGCCCAGCCCCAGATCATCCAGCATGCCAGGCCGCAAATCACGGCTGATGCGGCGGACCTCATGGATGGCGCCCGACAGGTGTTCGATCCCGCTGTCGAGGGTGTCGGACGCCCGCGCGTCCCCTGCCCCGAGCCGCCGCCGCGCGGTATCAAGCGCATAGCGCACGCCGACGAGGATCTGGGAAATGCCGTCATGCAACTCTCGCGCAACGCGCCCGCGTTCTTCTTCCTGCGCGTCAAACACGCGCTGCGTCAGTTTCTTCAGCTTGGCATCCGCCAGCCGACGTTCGCGGATATTGATGAAAATGCCCGAGGTGAACACCAGCAAAAGCGCGGCCAGCGTGATCGCCCCGATCCACAAAAACGTGCGCCGCACCTCCGCCTCCACCTGCGCGCGGGCGGCATCGACCACGGCCAGAACATCGTCGATGAAAACGCCCGTGCCCACGGCCCAGCGCCAATCCTGCAAGCCGATCACATAGGTGACCATCCGCGCGGTTTCCCCGGTCGACGGCTTGCGCCATTCATAGGCGTGATACCCCCCGCCCGTGCGCGCCAGTGCGATCAACTGGTCCGTGACGGGCGTGCCATCCGCATCGGTCAAGCCGCTCCAATTCCGACCAATGCGGTCCGTCTGACGCGGGCTGACGAGGTTGTCGCCATCGTAGTCATAGACGAAAAAATACCCGTCCTGCCCATAAAGCATCCCCGACAGGGTCTGAGAGACCTGCAGCTTGGCCTCATCATCATCCGGCAGGGCGCGACCATAGGTGGCGATGATGGCCGTGCGCGCGATGGACAGGTAGTTTTTCAACTCCTCGCGCTTGGCGGCGATCAGCTGCGTTTCAAGCGTCTTGATCTCTCGTTCCGCCAACTGACGGCTTTGCAGCGTCACCAGAACGGAGATAGCGACCGCGGCGAAAATCAGCGGCAGCGTGGCCACCAGAAAGATCTTCTGGCCATAGTTCAGATTGATCAGATTTCGCAGTTTCGACATGACGAATCGGTACGCACCATTTTCTCGTTGCCAAGGGACAATGCCGTCCAATCCGGACTAAGCTCAAGATTTATGCGAAAAATACCCGAACTCGCCCGGTTTCTACGCAGTAGTCGGTATTTTATCTGCGCGCGGTTACCGCTAGGGTCGCGCCACTTGCAACGACAAGCGCCAGTCGTGGGAGCGGCTTGGCGCATCATCCAGAAAAAAAGTGGGAGGAGTATCCGTATGGATCGCCGTTCATTCCTTAAAAATACCGCCCTTGGTGGGTCTGCCGCCGCAGCTAGCACGCTTGCCGCACCGGCATATGCCCAAGGCAAGCGCACGCTGACCATGGTCACGTCCTGGGGCCGTGGCCTTGCTGGCGTGTTCGACGCCGCGCAGAAAGTGGCTGACAACATCAATGAAATGTCCGATGGCAGCCTGACGATTGACGTCAAAGCCGCCGGCGAACTGGTTGGGGCATTCGAAGTGTTCGACGCCGTGACCGCCGGTCAGGCCGACATGTATCACGCCGCTGACTACTACTTTGTCAGCCAGCACCCCGGTTTTGCGTTCTTCACGGGCGTGCCTTTCGGCATGACCGCGACCGAGCTGAACAACTGGTACTACCACGGCAATGGTCGTGCGATGCACGACAAGCTGGGTGAAATCTTTGGCCTGAAATCCTTCTTGGCCGGTAACACCGGCACGCAGGCTGGTGGCTGGTTCTCCAAGGAAATCTCTGGCCCTGAAGACTTCAACGGCCTGAAGTTCCGTATGCCTGGCCTTGGCGGCAAAGCCTTGGGTTACATGGGCGCGTCCGTCCAGAACCTGCCGGGTTCCGAAGTGTATCAGGCGCTGGCCTCTGGCGCGATTGACGGGACAGAGTGGATTGGCCCATGGGCCGATGAAAAGGCTGGTTTCCAGGAAATCACCAAGTTCTACTACACCGCTGGTTTCCATGAGCCTGCAGCCGGTCTTTCGCTGGCCACAAACCTTGATGTGTTCAACGAACTGACCCCGCAGCAGCAGAAGATGATCGAAGTCGCATCCGGTGAGGCCAATGTTTGGAACCTCAGCCAGTTCCTGATGAACAACGGTGCAGCACTTGAGCGTCTGAAGGCCGGTGGCGTGACCGTTCTGGAATTCCCCGACAGCGTCTGGGATGCGATGGGCACAGCGTCGCAGCAGGTGTACGACGAGTTCTCGGGCGATGACCTCTTCTCGGAAATCCTGGCCGATTACCAGGCGTCCATGAAGGCGTCTTCGGGTTGGCTGACCAACTCCATCGGCGCGTATCGCAACCAGCGCGACCGCGTTCTGGGCTGATCTAGATCAAATCCAAACACCGTGCGGGCCCTTAATATGGGCCCGTACACCATAAGATCGGGTCCATAAGGGACTGGGGGGACATATGCTCGACGCACTTGGATGGTTTTTCAAAAACATCGCCTTTGCATTTCTGAATGTCTTGAGCGCGCTGACCAACCCGTCCAGTTGGCTTGACTGGGTCCTCTGGACCAACACAACCGAAGACAAAGAAGCGCTGATGCGGTTCGTCTATTACGGTGGGTCCATTGAATTTTTCTTCGCCATCTTCACCCTGATCCTTGTGCTGACTGGCATCGGCATCTGGCGCAACAGCTTCATGTGGGGCTGCGTGCGGGTGATGGAGGGTTTTGCCAACACCACGGGCCGACTGTTCGCATGGGCAGGCCTTTTGATGGTGCTGCAACAGGTGATCATCGTCTTCATCCAGCGCATTTTTGCGCGGCCTGACATCTCATTGGGCTTTGGCATCCCGCTGCAAAAAGACATCAGTTGGTGGGCCGAGGCGCTGAAGTTCGACAACGCGATGGTCGTGGCGCTGTGCTGTACTTACACCTTCGTGCAAGGCGGCCACGTGCGGGTCGACCTGGTCTATTCCGCCGTGTCTCACCGCACCAAGCGCATCATCGACATGGTGGGTGCCGTGATTTTCATGCTGCCCACTGCCGTCATCATCTGGATGTATGGCTGGTACTTCATGTGGCGGCACCTGATCACGCCGAAGCCATCGGCCTCTGACACGCTGGAACGTCTGACGCTGAAGGCCCGCGCGGTGCGCTGGAATGTCGAAACCATCGGGTTCAGCCCCAACGGCTTTGATGCCTATTTCCTCTTCAAGATCCTGCTGGTGGCCTTTGCGGGCATGGTCTTCATCCATTCGGTCGCCTTCTTCTACCGTTCCTATCTGGAATTCGTGGAAGGCGAAGACGCCATCGGCAAACATCTCGACAAAGACACGCTCGGCGAAGGTGAAGAAGCCTTCGAAGGCACACACTAAAGGGGGGCGGGGACATGTTGTTTGGAATGGACGGCGTCGAAGTTGGCCTGATCATCGTTTTCCTCTGCCTCTTTGGCGGGATTCTGTCTGGCTTTCCGGTGGCCTTTGCCATCTCTGGCGCAGGCGTCATATCCTTTGCGATCATTGCCGCGCTCGACAGTGCGGGGCTGTTGATCCATCAGGCGATTGATACCAGTTCACAAGCCTACCAAGCGCTCATTGGCGACGGGATAAAGGCGGAAACCATATCGGTTTTCCGATACCCCGAATTACCGCGCATAGAAGAACCAGTGTTTGTGTCTGGCTGGGAAACGGCGCTGGATCGCAACATCTCCTTCATTGTGAACCGGATGAACGAACGGGTTCTGGCGGGGCAGTCGATTGAGACGCTGCTGGCCGTTCTGATGTTCGTGATGATGGGCATCACGCTGGAACGGTCCAAGATCGCCAACGATCTGCTGACCACAATGGCACGCGTCTTTGGCCCGCTGCCCGGCGGTCTGGCCGTATCGGTTGTGGTTGTGGGTGCCTTCCTTGCGGCCTCCACCGGGATCGTCGGCGCGACCGTTGTGACAATGGGCTTGCTGTCCTTGCCCACCATGCTGCGAAACAACTATTCGCCCGAGATTGCCACAGGCGTGATTGCGGCCTCTGGCACGCTGGGCCAGATCATTCCGCCCTCGATCGTGATCGTCCTTCTGGGCACGCTGGCGGGCGATCTTTATTCCACCGCGCAAGAGGCCCGCGCGCAAGAAGCGGGCTGTACCGACGCGCTGACCTATCTGGGCGAACCGGCCGTGGTGTCGGTCGGCACGCTCTTCCAGGCGGCGTTGCTGCCCGGGATCATGCTGGCCTTACTCTATGCGCTTTATGCCTTTGGCTATGCGCTCTTCAATCCGTCCAAGGCCCCCGCTGTTGAGATGGGCTCCACCAATGCCGAACCCATCACCCGCAATGAGGCCTTCACGTGGTTCCTTGGCCTGCCCGTGGCGCTGATCGCGGGGATGATCCTGCTGGGTCAGGTGAATGTCATCGGCAGCCAAGACCTGACGGTCGACAGTTTCTCTCAACAAGGGCAAGCCGCTGATCTGCGCACCAATGTGGGGGCGGATTGTCAGGCCTCCATGATTGAACTGCACGGGCAAGAGGCCTGGGATGCGGCCCTTGCCCAACAGGCCGAAATTGACGCCGCCGGTGGCGTGCAACAAAGCGTGGAACTGACCGACGAAGAACGCGCCGAGGCGTTGGTTCAGAAGGTTGAGAACGCCGCCCCTATCGGCACAGGCATCGCAATCATCATGCTGATGTTTGCCCTGATCCTGACCTTCGCGCGCGGCGTGTCGCCTTCCTCTAACCCTGCCCCCCTTCTGGTGGGGGCATTGGGTGTGGTTCTGGGGCTGTTGCTCGATATCATCGTGATCGGCCCGGCGATGAGCCCCGGCCTCACCTTCATCATCATGGCCGTGCCCGTGGCGCTGGCGATCTATGGCTGCACCTATGCCGTTGGGCTTTTGGCCAAGAACGAACTGGTGCGCGTGGTTTTCCCGCCGCTCGTTCTGATCGTCGCCGTTCTCGGCTCCATCCTCGGTGGGATCACCAACCCGACGCCCGCCGCGGCCTTGGGTGCCGCAGGTGCCATCATGCTGGCGGCTTACCGGCGGCTGAAGGATGAAGAACGCTCTGGCAAGGTGATCATATTTGCCACCTTCGCGATCATTGTTTCGATCCTGATGGGGGTCAATTTCGACCTGCGCGTGAATGTGGAGGATGTGTCATTTGAAACATGGGTCGCCTTCGCCGTCGCCAAGGCGGGCTATCTGTTTGCCCTCTTCGGCCTGCTGTTTGCCTGTTGGACGCTTTTCGCAGGCGGGGTTCTGAGCCCGGTCGTACGGGAAACCGCGAAAGTCACGTCGATGGTCTTCACCATCCTCATCGGGTCGCAGCTCTTGAACCTTGTGGTGATCTCCTTCGGCGGTGAACACTACATTCAGCAATTCCTGCGCAGCTTCGACAATGAGATGAAGGTGTTCCTGATCGTGATGCTGGTGCTCTTTATCCTCGGCTTCGTTCTCGACTTCCTTGAGATCATTTACATCGTCATCCCCATCGTCGGCCCGGTGATCTATGGAGGTACGTTCGATCCCAAATGGGTGACGATCATGATCGCCGTGAACCTGCAAACCTCGTTCCTCACGCCGCCCTTCGGCTTTGCGCTCTTCTATCTGCGCGGCGTGGCCCCGAAAGAGGTCACCACAGGCCATATCTATCGCGGGGTAGCCCCCTTCGTTCTGATCCAGGTGGTGGGTCTCGCGATCCTGTGGTTCTTCCCGCAGATTGTGACGATTGTGCCTGCGCTGATCCCGTAAAGACACGAAACCCGGCTGCCGCAGAAACCTATCGTTTTTCGGCAACCGGGCCTTCGGGGCCGCAGCGCGTCTGCGTTCGGCC
>JBCCAJ010000432.1:0-2817 GCA_039814845.1 Pseudomonadota bacterium
GCAGGCCAGCCAACAGGCGCTGAAACTGATGCCGCCGAATGAGCCCTTGGCGTCGGTGACGTTTGATGCCGTTGGGATCGCAGCGGTGTTGCGTCGGATTGAGACCAATGGGCACCATGTCACCTGGGCGGCCTGGGATTCAACGGATCGCAAGTCCATTACGACAAAGCACGGGATGATCGTGGCGACGCGGAGCCTGGTTCAGGATTTGATGTCTGCGGAGGCCGATGGGGTTCTGGCCTTGGTGCGGGGCAGGCATGCAGGCACGACCCCTTATGCGCTGCGCTATATCGACGGAAATTACGACACCATCGAGGAAGCCTATACCTGCCGGGTGTCTCGTGGCACGGAACAGGCCGTAAAGC
The DNA here is from genome assembly GCA_039814845.1 of Pseudomonadota bacterium. GTDB lineage: Bacteria > Pseudomonadota > Alphaproteobacteria > Rhodobacterales > Rhodobacteraceae > Roseovarius. The sequence continues at coordinate 366 of JBCCAJ010000432.1, forward strand.
TTGCCAATGGCGTGGTGGTGCCTGCGGTGGAGATGGTGTCTGAATGCAGTTCTCAGTCCCGGCAGTTTGTCGACCGTTTCATGGTGGATCGGTCTGGCCGGATTGTTCAGATGCGCCAGTGGGTCGGGCCGGTTTTGGGCTTTGCCGATATGGCACTCTTGCGCTAGGGCGCATTCTTTTCGTTCAAGGTTATCCCGTCCCGGATGTGATCCGGGTTCTATTTGCGCGCAAGGGTGAGGCCCCGGGTAAAGTCCGGCGCGGGTGTCGCGATGTCGTGGTGGCGCAACAAAAAACGGGCCCTAGGAGGCCCGTTCCGACAGTCTTTCCAACCGTTTTGGTGGTTAGTTCGACGTTGTTGTGACGGTGTTTCCGTCGGCATCGACCACGAATACCACGGCACCAACAAGAACCAGGGCTACACCGCCCAGAGCCGCGGCCGACAGGCCCGTGCTGGTCTGCGAAATCACTGTGCCGGAGGCGAATGGGTCCGCCGGAGGAGGTGTTGTGGTTGTGGTGTCCTGAGCGAGCGCCGGGCCAACGCTGGCAGCTGTGAGTGCGAAAATCGCCGCTGTTGTTGTCAGTTTCGTCATTTCAGTCTCCAAAACGGAAAGGATTTCCGGTGCTTGAACGTATCTCTACTTTGGTAAGTAGCATAATTCAATGTCAGATTGTAGGAAACCCCGCTCTTGATGGTGTATCGGCAGAGCTTCGCGTGTTGTCATAATTACCACGTTATCTTGGGTCAAACGGGCTTTTGCCCGACCAGAAAACAGGCAGATTCACGGGTCAGGCCCCGGAATCGCGCGGTTCCAACAAGCCCACAATATCGGTCGAAGGCACTTCCTGCCCGCCAGCCATGACCAGAATCGGCACGCCGTTGTCATTGCGCGCCTCTACGATGCGGCCCTCAATCTGGGCGGGCGAGGTACCGATGGAGTCCCCGGACTGGAAAGATTCGACTTCCAAGGTATAGGTGCCATAGGGCAAGGGCGTGCCGGTGTTGTTGAGGCCCACCCAGGCCGTATCCTGCCGGCCCGTCGCGATATCATAGCGTGCCACTTCGGCGCCTTCGTCATTGCGCACCACAAGCTGGGCGGCATCCGCAGCCGGAGAGGTCTCCGTCACGATGTTCACGGCCTCCCCCGCATAGTTCACGGGCATGATCGCGCGGGCATTCATGCCCACCCATCCCGACAGTTGCGACACGCCAAGCGCGCCCATCTGGGCCCCCAGGTTTGTCAGAAGGTCATTGGTGAGCACTTGTTGTTCAACGCTGGAAAAGGTGGCCAGCTGCGTTGCGAAATCGGTGCTGTCCACGGGGTTCAGCGGATCCTGATTTTCGATCTGAGCGGTGAGCATGCTCAGGAAGGTTTCAAAGTCTGAACTCAGCCCAGCCGCGCCGTTATCTGTCGTCGTGGCCGGCGGCGGGGTGGAAATCAGGCTGGAAGGGCGGGAGGGTTCTGTTACGTCCATGATGTGTCCTTGGTTAAAGTCGAATGTCTATGGCGCCATCGCCCACGCGCAAGGCAGCTGGGGGCGGGGTGGCGTTGGTTTGGTCAATGGCAACCGATCGGCCGGCACTGTCTGGTCGGTCATCTCTGCGGTTTTGGTGGTCACCCTCATCTGAGGCGGCTTTTTGCCCCCCCGAGCCTTCGAAGGAAAAGCTGGTGCTGTCATATCCGATGTCGCGGAAGTCACTGGCCAAGAGATCGGCATGCCGTCGCATCAGTTCCAGTGTTTCGGGGCGATCGGCCTGGATGGAGACGATCATGCCGGCCTCTGCGCTGGACAGGCTGATGCGCACATGCCCCAGTTCGGCCGGGTTGAGCATGATTTCTACCTTGCTGCCGGGATTATTCTGGATCGCAAAGGCAATTTGCCGGGTGACCTGTTGTGCCTGTGCTGGGGTCATCTGAGAGGGTGCAACGGTGGATGGCGTGCCAAGCGTCCCGAGGGGGGCGGTGCTTCGCGCCTCCCGCGCGGCGGTGTCGCTCATGGCCTCCAGACTGGCTGCATCTGCGTCATGGTTCAGACCTGTCTGGGCTGCAAAAGCCGGATCCATGAGCAAAGCCGGGGTGGCCGCATTGGGCAACGTCGGCGCAATGAGGTGCGGGCTGGTGCGGGCAGGCAGCACATCGCGAGGCAGATCATTCGTGCGATCCTGCGCGGCGACGCGCCGGGCGTCTTCAAGATCGCCACTGGCCACGATGCGGCGCTGATCCAGATCGCGGGTGAGGGGCGGCGTCGGCTGTGGCATGTCATCGCCGGTGGGCGTGATTGTCGTGGCCTGTGGTTGAGCCGGGTTTTGGCTTTGCTGCGGTGTTTGCGTTTGTGGCGTGGCGTCGCCTTGCGTCAGGCGCGCATCCATAGGCGGTTTGCCAAGCTGCGCCGCAGGTGTCGTCGTGCTTGTGGTGGCGTCGGATGCGAATGGCGTGGTGCCATTAAGGCGGCC
>JBCCAJ010000015.1:0-14686 GCA_039814845.1 Pseudomonadota bacterium
CTTGGAGCGCGCGGCCTCGGCAGGGTCCACCTCATTGAGCATGGCACGGCCTGCCTTGGTCACTGCATGACCGGGATAGCCCAGCATCTGCGCTGTCTTCACCTGACCGGCAGGCGACATGGTGTAGTCGAGATACTTCAGAGCCATCTCGGTTTTCTCGGATGTCTTGGCGATGGAATAGCTTTCCGTCCACTGGATGCCGCCCTCTTTGGGCACCACGGAGGACACCGGCGCCCCGTCACGCTCCAAGATGCCTGTGACCCAATCCCCGATTCCGACCATGGCCAGCATCTCACCGTTTTTCAGGCCCGAGAAGGTGCCGCCAAAGTCGAAATAGCCACCCACCTGAGGCTTGAGTGACAGCGTCTTTTCCTGCACGGCTTTCCACGCGTCCTCGCCAATGTCGAAGGGCGATGGGTTGCCGGTCAGAAGGCTCATTTGACCCAACGAGGGCAGGTGCCAATCGAAGTGACCCACTTTGCCGGTCAGACGTTCATCCCAGAAAATATCGTAGGAGGCGGCCTCTTCGGCGGTGATCACATCCTTGTTGTAGGACACGCCCAGATGGCCAAAGCGGGTGATCAGCGAGTAAAGCTTGCCGCTGTCATCCCAATGCCCTGCGAAAGACTTGAAATCATCATGCAACAGGTCATCCATGGGGTAGTTGTTCGGGTCCAGCTCCATCACCAAATCATTGGCAACCAGCAGCTTGGCGTATTCCGCATCTGTGTGGATGATGTCGAACGTGCCCGCCGGGTTCTGCGCCAGGGCGGCCAACATGTTATCCCCGCCTGCATAGTATTTGGGCACGAATTTCACATTATTGGCTTCTTCGAATTCGCCCACCATGTCGGGCTCTGCGGTGCCATACCAACCCAGCATGGTCAGCTCTACTGTCTGCGCCCATGCGCGGCTGACAAACGGCGCGCTCAGTGCGACAGAGGCAAGGCCGGTTTTCAGAAAGGTCCGCTTGCTTTGGCTAAAATTGATATCTGACATCACATCTCTCCCAGGTCTTTCCAGTTTGTTGTCGTCACGTTTATGAATTGACGTGCGCAGCCCCGCATCCGATTCCCGGATCACACCGTCAGCTTGCGCCAAAAATAAGTGCATTGCACAAAAATTATTCACTTGGGTGAGGGAATGACCAGAACAGAGTTTCGAGCGGCGTTTGGCGCGCACGGCCCGGTTGTGTTGCCGGTGATCCATGTCCTTGAGGCGGGTCGCACGCTGTCCAATATCGACATTCTGGTGGGCGAAGGCGCACCGGGCTGCTTTCTGATCAACCATGATTTTGGCGTGGAAGACTTCCTGCCCATTTTGCGCGAGGTGCGCGCGGCGCGGCCTGATCTGTGGATGGGTTTGAACTTTTTAGCTGTCACCGGGCTAGATGCCTTCCCGCAACTGGCCGCGTTGCAGGCCGAAGGGTGCCAGGTGGATGCCTATTGGGCCGATGATGGCCGCATTGATGAGCGGGTGCAGCATCAGACAGAGGCGCAGGCTATCGAGGAGGCGCGCGCGGGCTGGGACGGGCTCTATTTCGGCGGCACAGCATTCAAGAAACAGCGCCCGGTGGCGGAGGAAGACTATGCCAAGTCCGCACAGACCGCGAAGGGTTGGATGGATGTCGTCTGTACCTCAGGTCAGGCCACGGGGGTGGAGGCGGAGGATGCAAAGATCGCCACCTTCCGTGAGGCGATTGGCGATGCGCCGCTGGCGCTTGCCTCTGGTATTACGCCCGAAAATGCCCATCGCTACGCGGCGGTCGATGCCTTCATGGTGGCCACGGGCATAAACCACGACGGTAATTTCTATGATATTGATCCTGCGCGCCTGCGGCGTCTGATGCGGGTCACGGAAGAATTGGGAGACACAATATGACCAAAGGCCCACGCGATGATCGTTGGTACTTCAAATTGATGGCCCCGAATACGAAAGGCGGTCAATTCGCCTGGCTCGATCCCACGTCGATCTACATTAACCAACAGGCTTTTCAGGACCTTCTTGCCGATCTACTGGCCGATCTGGAGCGCTTGGAATTCGACGTGGTCGGCGGGTTGGATGCGATGGGGTTTGTGCTTGGGGCGGCCATTGCCGCAAGACGCGACGTGGGGTTCTTACCGATCCGAAAGGCGGGCAAGCTGTGCGTGGATACCGACCGCGTCAGCTTTTCCAACTACTCGGGCCGCACGCAGGATATGGAAATGCGCCTGCCTGCCTTTGGCGAAGGCACGCGCGTTTTGCTGGTGGATCAATGGATCGAAACCGGTGGCACTATGGAAGGTGCGATTGAATTGGTGGAGCGGCAGAAGGGCTGCGTCAGCGGGTTGGTTGCCATCGCGATGGAAGACACGGAACGCGCCAGCGGGCTGCGCAAACGCTTCCCGACTGTCACGGCCATCCAACCAGGTACGTCGTGGCAGGATGAGTGCAACTCGCAAACCCTATCGAGCTTCGACAGCTACGATCCCGTACAAGCCTTCCCCACCTCAGGACAGTAACAGGAGCTTCGCATGTTCGATCTGATCGTCAAAAACGCCACGCTACCGGATGGGCAGACCGGCATGGATATCGCCTGTGCGGATGGCAAGATCGTGGCCGTTGAGGCGGGTATCGCGGCCGAGGCGAAAGAGGTGATCGACGCCGACGGCTACCTCGTGACGCCCCCCTTCAATGACCCTCATTTTCACATGGATGCCACGCTGTCGCTGGGCACGCCGCGGATGAATGTCTCTGGCACGCTGCTCGAAGGGATTGCCCTGTGGGGGGAGCTGAAGCCGGTGCAGACGGTTGACGATATCATCGCTCGGGCGATGAAATATTGCGAATTGGCCGTGACCAAGGGCATCGGCGCGATCCGGTCCCACGTGGATGTCTGCGATGATGAATTGAAGGGCGTTCAGGCGCTTCTAGAGGTGCGTAGACGGGTCAAAGACGCTCTCGATCTGCAATTGGTGGCGTTTCCGCAGGACGGGTTGCTGCGGTCTCCCACCGCGCTGGAAAACACCAAGCGCGCGCTTGATATGGGTGTCGATATTGTCGGAGGCATTCCCCATTTTGAGCGCACTATGGCCGACGGCGCAGAAAGTGTGCGTCTGGCATGTGAGATGGCCGCCGAACGGGGCCTTATGGTCGATCTTCATTGCGATGAAAGCGATGATCCCCTCAGCCGCCATATTGAGACGCTGGCTTACGAGACGCAGCGCCTTGGCCTTTCGGGCCGCGTGACCGGATCGCATCTGACGTCAATGCATTCGATGGACAATTACTATGTATCCAAACTGATCCCACTGATCGCGGAGGCGGGTGTGCATGCCGTGCCCAATCCGCTGATCAACATCATGCTTCAGGGCCGTCATGACACCTATCCCAAGCGGCGCGGTCAGACCCGTGTGGCAGAGCTGCGCGATGCAGGTATCACCGTGGGCTTCGGATCGGATTGCATGATGGATCCATGGTATTCGCTGGGTAAGGCGGACATGCTGGATGTGGCCTTCATGGGGCTGCATGTGGCACAACTGTCCAGTCGGGCGGATATGGAATGGTGCTTTGATGCGGTTACGACCAATTCGGCGCAGATCATGGGGTTGGACAGCTACGGGTTGACCAAAGGCTGCAACGCCAATTTCGTGCTGCTTCAAGCCCAAAGTAAAATCGACGCCATCCGTCTGCGCGCGCATCGGCTCGCGGTGGTGCGCAAAGGCAAAGTGCTGGTTCGGTCAGACCCGGTTGTGTCGACACTGACGGCATTCGGTAGAGACGTGGTTCTGGACGAGGCCAAGGTCGTGCCCTGATCCATTGGCCTTAAGCGGGCCAAACGGCGTCCTTCAAGATTGCAGGCGCTGTCCGTTTAACAGGGGCAAAGCATCGGCCAATTCCTGTAGATCCTTTGTCGTCAAACGCCGTTCCGCCAGTGGCAAAAGAACCTCTGTTTCCCAAATCGTGCTACGGCGCAAGGATCCGAAGAAACAGCGCAGCGCATAGCCAAGGGCCTCCGACCCGATTTTGCTGCCATGTTCACCGACAGCATCGGTCATAAGCACGTTGAGTTCGGTCAGGCGGCTCACCTCATCATCGAAGTCCGCCCCCAACCGGGTCAAAACGTCCTGACATTCGACCTCATCCTTGGTGCGTCGCGCAAGGATCGGCAACAGCGAACCAAGCAGCAGCTGATAGTGTCCTTCGATCAGATCGCGGCACATGCGCGTGGTCTCTTTCCAGACAGGTGCTGATCGGCGCGGAAGGTCATCGGCCAGTGCTTCCAACAGATCGCAAATTTCCGCCACGCGCACGGTCTGTGCCGCCACGTCGCTCAGGGGGGATGAGGCCTTGGCGTCAGAGGGTGCGGGATGACCTAACATAGCCGATTTGTCCTGTGCTCATGTCCTACATCCTGTTCTACCGTATCGATCCGAAGGCTGCCTTGATCCAAGTCAAACCCGGAGGGCCCGCTGCCATCTTCCAGCAAAACGCGGGCGGCATCGCCCTCCATGTCCTCGTACTGTCTGGACCGGATCGTCCAGATAAAGGCCAGCAAAGCGCCAAGCCCGAGGATCAGTGAACAAGGCACAAGAACCACCAGAATATTCATGATCGAAATCCCCGTATGGCGTTCAAAACAACTGTGATTGAGCTTGTGGACATGGCCACCGCCGCGGCAAGGGGTGTGGCCAATCCGATGACAGCGATGGGCACGGCGATGGAGTTGTACCCGACCGCAATGGCGAAATTCTGTTTCATGCGTCGGCAGGCCAGACGGCTGGTACGGATGGCGCGGGCGATTTGGGTCATGTCCCCTGAGACGATGATGATATCGGCTGCCTTTCGCGTCGCATCCAGTGCCGAGCCTGGCGCGATGGAGATATCGGCCACTGAGAGCGCCGCGTGGTCATTGAGGCCGTCGCCCACCATCAACACGCGGTTGCCATCGGCTTTCAGCCCTTCGATGATACCCAGTTTCGCCTCCGCCCGTTCGCCGGACCATACACGGTCAATCCCGGCCTCGTCCGCCATGCGCGCTGCGTTCTCCGAGGTGTCGCCCGTTAGCATGGCGGTGCGCAGGCCCAAGGCTCGCAGGCCCGCGACGGCCTCCTGCGCGGACGGCACAAGGGTTTCACGAGAAAGCATCAGATGTTCGACCCCACATATGCGGAGCACCACGTTGGCATCGTTTTGCGTGCGGCGGCCCAGATAGACTGGATGATCCATCCAGACCGCACGAACGCCTTCTCCCTGCTGTTCACTGATGTCGGTCAACGGGGCAAGGGGCACATCCTGCACATCGCGCAAGATACCACGGCATAGCGGGTGATCAGAGGCATCCGCCAAGGCCCGCAGCACAGACCGCGCTTCAATGGGCAACGTTTCGGGCACCGAAAGTCGTCGTTCCGTCAGGGTGCCGGTTTTGTCGAAAACCACCATGTCGACGTCTGCCAACCGTTCCAGCGCGGTGTCAGAGGTTAGAAGAAGCCCGCGACGGTAAAGCTGCGATGTGGCCGCCACAGCGACGGCAGGCACGGCCAGCCCAAGCGCGCAGGGGCAGGTGATGATCAGCGTGGCAATTGCCACGTTGAGCGCGATGCGGATGTCGCCCGTCACCACCAGCCAGCCCAGAAAGGCGGCGGCGGAAATGATGTGAACGGCGGGGGTGTAGATGGCTGCGGCCCTGTCAGCGAGTGATCTGTAGGTGCCGCGCGAAATCTCTGCCGTGGCCACAAGCTGCGCAATGCGGCGCAGGGTAGTGTCTTCGCCCACTGCTGTGGCGCGCAGGGTGGTCGGACCGGTCATAATGATCTCTCCGGCGTGAAGCGCGCCACCCATCTGTCGCGTGATCCAGGCACTTTCGCCGGTAAGGAAACTGCAATCAACCTCTGCCTCATCCGTTTCGAGAACCGCATCCACAGGCACGCGCGCGCCCGCTGTCATCCACAGGTGATCGCCCACGCGGATCTCGGCCACGGGGCGGCTGATCTTGGCGCCGTTTTCCAGCCGCATCACGCGCTGGGGTTCCAACGCGGCCAGATCATCTGCGGCAGACCGCGCGCGGCGGCGCAAGCGTTGATCCAGAACGCGGCCAATCAGCAAAAAGAAGGTTAGCGCGAGGGCTGCATCAAACCAGGCATGTTCGCCGCCATGCATCACCTCGTAAACCGACATCCCGCAGGCCAGCAGAATGGCCAGCGAAATGGGCACATCCATATTCAGCCGCGCGACCCGCAACGCGGCCCAAGCATTGCGGAAGAACGGTTGCGCGGCATAGCCCGTGGCTGGCAGGGCGATGGCGGCGGCGATCCAGTGCAGAAAATCGCGCGTGCTGTCGATGGCCCCCGACCAGACGGCGACAGACAAAAGCATCACGTTCATCATGGCAAAACCCGCGACGCCCAAGGGCAGAAGCAAGTCATCGCCCGGCGGCACCTCAGCCGCACCCGCCTCATAGGCTTCGAACCCCGCCCGGCTGAGCGCGGCAATCCATGGCGTGGGATCGGTGCCCGGCTCTGACGCGATGCTGACCCGGCGTTTGGTCAGGTTCACCCGCGCGGCCCGGATGCCCGGTTGCTTCAGCAATGTGTTTTCAACACCACTGATACAGCCGGCACAGTGGATGCCGGGCAAAACCAGATGATGGGTGGGCACGTCCAGGGACGCACTTTGCCTCTCCGCGGGCGCGGTCACGCATCCGGGGCAGGCTGCAATGCTCATTTCTTCACCCTCAGCACAATGCGTTGCTGAAACCTCGTGCCATCCTCCGACACGGCCGCCAGACGCAGGTTCCAGTTGCCGGGGGCAAGATTTGCAGCACCGGCAAAATGCGCCGTGCCGTCGAATTTGAAGTTCAACTCCCGGTCATCGCCGACGTGGGTGGCGCGGCCCAGCGTGGCGCGTTCTATCTGTGGTGCCACAGGGCCGAGCGCGTCATCAATGCGCAGAACAAGAAAATCCTCTTCCACATCCGCCGAAACCGTCCAGCCCAACGCCTCTTGCGCCGCACGGTCGCGGTCAAAGTTTTGGCTGGCGACGTAGGAATTCTTTACCTCAAGCCCCGGGAATGTCCGCACCGCAGAAAAGGCGAGGATCATGTTCACGGTGATGATCACCGAAAAGCCCCCCACGAACATCACCAGCACATGCCAGCCGGTCAGTTTGCGTTCCGTCATTGCGTGCCCTTTCCGTTAAACAGACTGTCCTCAAAGACCCGCTCGCCTGAAACCATATCCTGCACCCAGAAACGCAGATCAGTGCGATCGGCTTCTGCCGGGGCGGAGCCTGCGGGCGCAATCACATAGACCCGCTGAAGCGTGGTGTCGTCGGCGCTTACAAGCGTGCTTAACCCCGATTGCCCCTCTAGTCGCAGATCAAACGCGCCATCCCCCACCAGTTGGAATTCAAAGGTCCGCGCCTCACCGTGCTGGTTGCGCAGGCGGATGTCATAGGCATTGCGGATGGCCCCATCTGACAGGGTCACGAATTGCGGATTGCGCACCGGCGCGACGGTGATGTCGATCGCGGCCCGGATGAACAGAGCATAAAGCAGGACAAGCCCGCAAAGCGCCCAAGCAGCCGTGTAGAGCATGGTGCGCAGGCGAAAGATGTGGAACCAGGCAGAGCGGGGTTTTTCACCGGCGCGTTCACGCGGCTCATCCGACAGCGCGAGGTAATCGATGAGGCCGCGATCCTTGCCGATCTTTGCCATGATCTCATCACAGGCGTCGATGCACAGGGCGCAGGTGATGCATTCCATCTGCTGGCCATCGCGGATGTCAATGCCCGTGGGGCAGACATTGACACAGGCCATGCAGTCGATGCAGTCGCCTTTGGGCGGATCATTCTTTCGGGCCTTGCCACGCGGTTCGCCCCGCCAATCGCGATAGGCCACGGTCAGTGTGTCATCGTCCATCATCACCGCCTGAATGCGCGGCCAGGGGCACATGTAGATGCAAACCTGTTCGCGCAGGAAGCCGCCGAAGATGAAGGTGGTGGCCGTCAGCACTGCGACGGTGGAATAGGCCACAGGCGCGGCCTGAAGCGTGACCAGATCGCGCATCAAGGTTGGGGCATCGGCGAAATAGAACACCCACGCCCCGCCCGTGGCCACCGCGATGAGCAACCACAGCGTCCACTTGGTGAAGCGCAGGCGGATCTTTTGTAAAGTCCACTTCGATTTCAGCAAACGCAGCTGATTGTTGCGATCACCCTCTACCTTGCGTTCGACCAACAGGAACAGGTCGGTCCAAACCGTTTGCGGGCAGGCATAGCCGCACCAGACACGACCGAGCGCCGAGGTGAACAGGAAAAGGCCCAGCCCCGCCATGATTAAAAGGCCCGCGACGAAGTAAAACTCGTGTGGCCAGATCTCAATCCAGAACCAATAGAACCGCCGGTTCGCCAGATCGATCAGAACCGCCTGATCCGGAAGGTCAGGGCCGCGGTCCCATCGGATCCAGGGCATCAGATAGTAGATCCCCAACGTCACGGCCATGATGGCCCATTTGAGCCGCCGGAATTTGCCTTTTACGTCGCGCGGGAAAATCGGTTCTCTGGCGGCATAAAGGCTGGAGGACCCCGGATCCGTCATCGCCTTCGGCGAAGGCCTTGGGGGATGCGATTGCACGACCATGTCATTGGCCGCCACCCAGCTGGTGGATGTAAAGCGTCACGGCTTTTACATCTTCCTCCGACAGTCGCAGGCCCCATGCGGGCATCACGCCGAACCGGGCATTGGTGATGGAATACTCAACATCCGCGCGTGTCCCACCGTAAAGCCAGATCGCATCCGCCAGGTTCGGCGCGCCCACAGAGGTATCGCCCAAGGCCGCATCGCCGTGGCACGACGCGCAGTTTTCAGCAAAAAGAACAGCGCCTTGTTCGACCATCGCGGCATCATGATCCTGATCGGAAAGCGACAGGACATATTCCGTGGTCATGCCGATCTCTTCTTCGGAAAAGATATCGCCAAAGGCGGGCATTTCAGACCAATGGGCATCATCCGACTGATCGTTCCGAATGCCGTGGGTGACGGTGTATTCGATCTCTGCCAATGTCCCGCCCCAAAGCCATGCATCATCGAGCAGGTTGGGATAGCCCACAGCGCCCGCCGCCCCTGCGCCGTGGCACTGGGAACAATGTGCGCGGAAAACAGCGGCCCCGCCCGAAACGCCGAACTGATAGGCCGGATCATCGCGGGACAAGGTGCTGAGATCCGCATTGGCCAGCTGCGCCGAAATGTCAGCGTTCTGCGCATCCACGCGGGCGATGTCGGCGGCGACTTCTCCGCGAGTGGAATAGCCCAGCATGCCCTCCGTCGCACCGGTCAGCATCGGCCAAGCCGGGTAGGCGATGGTGTATCCAATGCCCCAGATAATCGTCAGATACAGCGTCCAAAGCCACCAGCGCGGCAAGGGGTTGTTCAGCTCTTGAATCCCGTCCCATTCGTGACCTGTCGTCTCGGTCCCTGTGATGGGATCGTGGTCAGAGGATTGATCGGCCATCACTCGGCCTCCTTTCTCGGCCGCGGCAGGTCGAAGTCATCGTCGCGCAGCGGGATTTGAGAGATTTCGTCATGGGTGGCACGCGCCCCGGGTCGGAAAGCCCAGGCGATCACACCCAGATAAAAAAGCGTCATGGCCAGCAGGAACCAGCTGTCGGCGAAGGCGCGCAGGAGAGTGTATAGTTCCATCCCGCCCTCCTATCGGCTCGCATCCGGCGTGAAGGTGGAGAAATCCACCAACGTGCCCAGCATCTGCATGTAAGCGATCAGCGCATCCATTTCTGTCAGCGCGGGCTGACCATCGAAATTGGACACCACCGCGCCCGGATAGCGTTCCACGACCCCGTCCCAATCGGCATCCGGATCGGCCTGGGCACGCATATCGGCTTCGGCTTCTTCGATCATCTCATCGGTGTAGGGCACGCCAACGAAACGGTGGGTCGCCAGAAGGTCAGAGACGTATTCCGTCTTCAATTCAGCGCTCAGCAGGAATTCATATTTGGGCATCACGCTTTCGGGCACCACGGATTGTGGATCGGTGAAGTGATCCACATGCCAGGCGTCTGAGTACCGCCCACCGACCCGCGCCAGATCAGGACCGGTACGCTTGGACCCCCATTGGAACGGGCGATCATACTTGCTTTCGGCCGCCAGGGAATAGTGGCCATAGCGCTCCACCTCATCCCGCATTGGGCGGATCATCTGGCTGTGACAAACGTAACAACCTTCGCGGATATAGACATCGCGCCCCGCCAGTTCGAGCGGCGAATAGGGCCGCACGCCTTCCACATCCTCGATGGTGTTTTCGAGGTAGAAGAGCGGGACAATTTCTACGATGCCGCCGACGGTCACGACCGCGAGGGAGAGCCCCAAAAGAAGTGTCGGGCTGCGTTCCAGTATGGCATGGCCCTTGAGGAAACGTTGGGTGAGGGATCTATCACTCATTCTGCGGGTACTCCGACTTGTGCGGTCTGGCGTGCGCCGCCGCGGATGGTCATCCACATGTTCCAACCCATGATCAGCGCGCCGGTCAGGTACATGGCGCCCCCCAGACCCCGCAGGATGTACATGGGCAGTTTGGCGTCCACGGTGTCGGCGAAGCTGTTGACGAGGAAGCCGTGCTCATCGACCTCACGCCACATCAGGCCTTCCATGATCCCCGTCACCCACATCGACGCCGCGTAAAGCAGGATGCCGATCGTCGCGAGCCAGAAGTGCCAGTTGATCGCGGCCATGGAATGCATCTGTGTCCGGCCCCACAGTTTCGGCGTCAGGAAGTAGAGCGCGCCGAAGGTGATCATGCCGTTCCAGCCAAGTGCGCCGGAATGCACGTGCCCGATGGTCCAGTCAGTGTAGTGGCTGAGCGAGTTGACCGCGCGGATCGACATCATTGGCCCCTCAAAGGTCGACATGCCGTAGAAAGCGAGGGAGATCACGAACATACGGATGATCGGATCGGTGCGGATCTTGTCCCACGCGCCTTGCAGCGTCATCAGACCGTTTATCATACCGCCCCAGCTGGGCATCCACAGGATGATCGAAAAGACCATGCCAAGCGTGGACGCCCAGTCAGGGAGAGCCGTGTAATGCAGGTGGTGGGGACCGGCCCAGATATAGAGAAAAATCAGCGCCCAGAAATGGATGATCGACAGTTTGTAGCTGTAAACCGGGCGGCCCGCCTGTTTGGGCACAAAGTAGTACATCATGCCTAAGAACCCGGCGGTCAGGAAGAAGCCTACCGCGTTGTGGCCGTACCACCATTGCACCATGGCATCCTGAACGCCCGCGAAGACCTGCACGGATTTGGACCCAAGCAGTGACACGGGGATAGAGATGTTGTTGACCACATGCAGCATGGCGACGGTGATGATGAAGGCCAGAAGGAACCAGTTCGCCACATAGATGTGGCGTTCCTTGCGCTGAATGATCGTGCCCAGGTAGACCAGAAGAAAGGCGACCCAGACAACGGTCAACCACAGGTCCACATACCATTCCGGTTCGGCGTATTCCTTGGATTGCGTGGCTCCCAGCAAGTAGCCAGTGGCGGCCAACACGATGAAGAAATTATACCCCCAGAACACAAACCAAGCGAGGTTCCCGCCCCAAAGCCGCGTCCCACAGGTGCGCTGCACGATGTAGAAGGACGACATGATCAGCGCGTTGCCCCCGAAGGCAAAAATCACCGCGCTTGTGTGCAGCGGGCGCAGGCGCCCGAAATTGGTATAGGGTTGTCCCCAGTCGAAATTCAGCTCCGGGAAAGCCAGCTGAAACGCGATGAAGACACCTGCCAGAAACCCCACAATGCCCCAAAACGCCGTGGCGATCACGCCTGCACGCACCGGCCCGTCCATATAGCGTTCGGCATGTACCACGGGCTTCGGATCCCCGACCTGACGCAGGTGCCAAACGAAAAGCCCGAAGGCCGTGATCAGGATGATAAGCGCGTGGATCCTGTAGGCCAGGTCATGCCCCCAATCCGCCGCAAGTGCCGCCAGAAAGGCGACCAATGCGAGCGTTACAAGCTTTGTGATGTCCCACATGGCGAATACCTATTCTGTGTTCTTTTGTGTCTTGTTTGCCTTGGACGGCGGGGTGGTGCCTTGATCTGCATCAAGCGCGTGCCTGTTGTCGGGCGTTTTTTTGGCTTTAGGGCTCAATGACGGCTTGGTAGAGATGCCAGGCGGCATGCCCCAGCATCGGAAAGATCAGGATCATCCCAAGGAAAAGCGGCAGGGTGGCCACCACCGTCGCACCCGCAATGATAAAGGCCCACAGCATCATCGCGCCTTGGTTCTCCACCGTGGCCTTGAAACTGGTGATCATCGCGGTCACCACGTCGATATTGCGATCCATAAGGATCGGTACGCCGACAACAGAAATGGAAAAGAGAAGCCCCGCAAGGGCCGCCCCGACCACGCCGCCGATGGCCAGCATGAGCAGTCCCTCGAACGTGGTGTAGACCTCAATCGAGGTCATGACATTGGTCATTGTGGCCGTGCCGAACGTGACCGCGAAAACCACGCGTGCGATAACGATCCAGACCAGCAGGAAAAACACCGCGACCACCGCAAAGAATGGCAATTGCCCACTGCGAGAGGTGAAGCCCGCAGAAAGCACCGAACCCCAATCCAGCGGTTCTTCCATCTTAAGCCTTCGGGACACCTCATAAAGCCCAACCGCGGCGAAGGGCCCGATCAATGGGAACCCGGCGGCCAGTGGCAAAACCCAGTACCCGGCGGACCCGTAAAACAGCAAGGCCGCCATCAGGATGCCGAAACAGGAAAACACCGCCCCGAAAAATAGCCCGAACATGGGCGCGCGTTGAAAATCACCAAGGCCCGCCTTGAGGGAGGCGAACACATCCTGCGTGGTGATTGACCGCACGGTCGGTACTGGGGCGGGCGAAGGGGGCGAAGTGGTGTCCGTCATGTATGGGCTCACTCTGGCTGCGATTTGTGGCCACGAGAAAAGGGCGCGCGCGCCCTCGACAGACGTTTCAAAACGTTGCGTTGGCGCAGCCCGTCCCGTTTCGGGTTGAATCGGACACTGCCGTAGTTTGACCGTTCGGGAATTGATCTGAGTCAATTCGCGTCAGTAAATTCAAGGAATTGACCTGCGACGCTTGAAATTCTTGCCAAGATGCGTGCTGCCCCATACGCTGCGGACGACGGGAATACCTATGGGACATGAAAAAGCCTCTGCAATTGCGCCGTATGAGAGCGCGGAGCCAGCGATCTGTTCAGCCTGCGCTGTGCGCAACAGCAGCTTGTGCGGTGCGCTGTCCTCAGACGAGATTGCGGACCTCAACAACATCTCGCGCCGCAAATCCCTGAAGCCCGGTCAAATCCATGTGTTTGAAGGCGATGACGCAAGGGATTTCGCCAACGTCACCCAAGGCGTGGCAAAGCTGATGCGCGGGGCAGAAGATGGCCGCCAGCAAATCGTGGGGCTTCTGTTTCCGTCCGATTTCATTGGCGGGCCGATGCGGTCTGCGAGTGGCGAGCTGACAGAGCCCTACACGATCGAAGCAGTTTCCCCGCTGGAGCTTTGCATCTTTCCACGTGGTGGGTTTGAAGAGCTGCTGGGCGTCTATCCCGAACTTGAGCGAAAGCTGCTGGATCGGACGCTGAATGAATTGCAGCTGGCGCGCGAATGGATGGTGCTTCTGGGCCGCAAAACCGCACGCGAACGGGTGGCGACCTTCATTTTGCATGTGGCCGAAAAGATGCGAAACCATGGCTGCCACGGCGCGATTTCTTTCGATCTGCCTTTGGCGCGGGGCGACATTGCCGATCACATTGGCCTGACGATTGAAACGGTCAGTCGACAGATTACGCAGCTGCGCAAACAGGGCATCATCGACATGCAGGGCGCGCGTCATATTCTGTCCTATGATCTGGATGCCTTGCGCAACGAGGCCGGATTTTAAAAGCTGATCAAACGGCGACCGCGTGGCGCGCTTTGCCCATGTTCAGATAACGATCAAAGGCGGAAGCAATCACACGGATCAGCGGCAAGCCCAAAGGCGTGGCCGTGATCACCGTGTCGTCCCATGTGATCAGCCCATCGCCGGTGTAGTGTTCCAGCGCATCCATGCTGTCCGCAAAAACGCCCATATCGGAGCCATGGGCCGCAGCAACCGCGCCCAAGTTAACGCGGCCTTGGCACATCAGCGCCTCAATCACCGCGCCGTGCACCAGATCGTCAGCGCTTAGGATTTTGCCCTTCGCCACGGGCAATTGACCCGCCTCCACCGCGCGCGCCCATGCGTTGGTTTCCACGATATTTTGCACGTAACAATCCGGCGTGCGCCCGATGGAGGTGCAGCCCACCCCCAGCATCGTTGTGGCCTGATCGGTGGTGTAGCCTTGGAAATTGCGCCTGAGCGTGCCGCGCTCGGCCATGCGGGCCAGTGGATCGTCGGGCCGTGCAAAGTGATCCAGTCCAATAGCGCGATACCCTGCCTCTTGAAGGGCCTCTGTCGCGCGCGTCGATTGTTCCAGCCGCGCCTGTGCACCCGGCAGAGCGGCTTCATCAATCAATCTCTGTTTTTTCGCAACCCATGGCACATGCGCATACCCAAACAGGGCAATCCGGTCAGGCTCGATCTGGTTGCAAAGATCAATGGTGTTGAGCAGCATTTCCGTGGTCTGATGGGGCAGGCCATAGATCAGATCGAAATTGATGCCCGAAACGCCC
>JBCCAJ010000017.1:0-14525 GCA_039814845.1 Pseudomonadota bacterium
TCAGCACCGGAATGCCGCCATTGCCTTTGGTCTGGTTGGCCGAGAAGAGGCCGCCCAAGACGATCGTCTCGCCACTGTCGACCGACACGGAACTGTCAATGATGCGCTGCGAAATCGTGGGCGTCAGGGTAGCCTCATCGGTGGCTCCAACGGAGGAGACCTCTTGCGTGATGTCCAGGGTCACAGCGCCCGAGGAGTTGATGCGCGGGGTGACCTCAAAGATCACGCCGGTGTCTTGAAACTCGACCGTTGAGACGAAGACGGAGTTGTTTTCAGAGGAATCCGTCGCCTGTTGCGTGGCCACGGGCACCCGGTCACCGACCACAAGCCGCGCGCTTTGGTTGTTCAGGATCATCAGGTTGGGTGAGGAGACAACGTTGATCTCAGTCTCGCTTTCCAGTGCGTCGATCACGACCTCGGGGCCTTGGTTCAGCGTCAGGGAGAAGCCCGGCACCTGTGGCGCGATGGAGGTGGTGGTGGTGGAGCGCGTCAGCCCGATGGTATCACCGCTGTCGTTGTCAAAGAAGTACTGCACGCCATAGCGCAGCTGATCGGTCAGGGTGACCTCAACGATGGTGGCCTCGACCAGCACCTGGCGCGGCGGCACATCAAGCCGGTGCAGCACGCCGAGGATGCGTTTGTATTCATCGTCAGGGGCGTGGATCAGCAGCGTGTTCGTGGCCTCTGAGGCCACCACGCGCACGGCGTTTTCGGTGCCCGCGCCTGCCTGCGCTTCGGCTTCCAGCATGGCTTCGGCACCGGCCTCGCTGCTGGTGGCTTTCACTTCGATGCCGAGGATGCTTGAGAGTGTCGGGGCCACTTCCGAGGCGCGGGCGAACTTCATGTCATAGGAATAGATCTGCGCGTCGTTCTGGCCCTCGCGGGTCAGGCGTTTGATCCATGTGGCCATGCTTTCCAGCCCGCGCGGGGTTTTCGCGACCACGAGGATGGAGTTGTTTTCGGGGATCACTTCAAAGGCGGCGATGGGCTCAAAGGCCTCATCCGTCTCCACGATCCGTTCCAGCCCATTGATGATGGATTGCGCCGAGCGTCCCTTGATCGGGAAGATGCCCACAGAGCGGTTGCTCATCCAATCCACGTCAAAGCTGTTGATGGTCTTCTGCCAGGCGCGTTGATCGCCCGAGGTGCCCGCCAGCACGATGAGGTTGCGCTGCGTATCAATGCCCACGATGCCGTTGTTGGCGAAAGGTTGCAGGATCGCGGCCATTTCCTGCGCACCGATGTTGCGCAGAGGCACGACACGCAGGGTGAACCCCGGTGGCACGTCACGTGCGGTGGTGGCGCCCACGGCCAGATCCGCATTAAGCGGCACAATGGCAAAGACGTCTTCACGTTTCACGAGGGCGGCACCGTTCTGCTTGAGCGCGAGTTCGAAGACTTCGATGGCGGTGGCGCGGCTGATCGGTTGGGCGGATTGGATGTTCACGGTGCCGGTGACATTGGGATCGACCAGATAGTTTTCGCCCAGAAGCTCACCCAGGATCGCCTGTGCGGCTTCGGCGATGGTCACATCGACCAGTGTCAGGGATACCGTCTGATCGCCATTGGCATCGCGGAAGTCACTGTCGCGCACCAAGGGCACCCGGCCTGGGAAGATCGTACCTTCACCCGCTGTGGCGACCCGGCCCCCGGTCACCCGACCTTGGTTGCGGGCGGCGGAGGTGCCTTCGCCTTGACCCACCGGCGTGGGCAGCATGCGTTGAATAAAGGACCCGCGATCAACAGTATCGGATTCCGCACATCCAAGAAGAACCGCGCAAGCCGCGACGGCACATATTGTTCTGTTCATTGCTCTGCCTCAAGTTTGAGCTGCGGATTTTTCCGCTTATTTGGCTCAACTATAGGTGCTCAGGGGGAAATAGGTGAGCCAACTCAACGCGATTGCTGAAATGAAGCAAATATGTGTTCCAAACGCTACGCCCATGCGGCGCCGCGCAGGCGGTAAAATCAGCGAAGAGAGCACGTAGATGAGCAATCCCAGGCAGGCGGCAAGGCCCAGAACCTGCAATGTCACGGGTGCCCCCAGATGCAAGGCCAGCGCGCCTGCAAGCCAAACATCACCCATGCCCAGAGCCTCCACCCCGCGCCACCAGAAAAAGGCATGACGCACCGCCATGAGGCCGGCGATAACAGCCCCGGCCTGCAGTATAAAAGGGATCAAAGTACCGTTATATATCAATGTGATAAACCCGATGAGGGCCAGCAGTGCCGTCCACACTGGTGGTAACCAGCGCCAAGCCGCGTCACTGGCCGCCATCAGCAGCAAGAGCGCCAGAGAGGCGGTCAAAAGCGGTGAAATTCCGGCACTCGGAGAGAGCACGACAGCCGCCGCCAACCCCGCAAAAAGCCCTGCCAGAACGGGCCACTCAAACCGCTTGGCCACGTCTGGCCCAAGCGGGTGCAAGGCCGCGCGCACCGGAAAGCGCACCGGACCCATAGCGAAGGCAAGGCTGAGAACCACCAGACTTAGGGCCAGCCACATCATACGCCAGGTGCCCACTCAAGGACTTCGAACTGTAGTTGGCTGCTCGCAAAGGCCAGACCATTGGCGCGTACCAATGAAGTGGCTTCTGCCCGGATCCCACCCGTCATCGCCGCCCGAGCATGGATCCGGTAAACCGGACCCGAGCGCGGTGCCAACCACACAGCCGCGGTGCCCAGACGTGGCAGGGAAGCGCCCCGGCTGCGCCGTGCGATGATCTCTTCGGCGTCCGCCGCACTCACGCCCGGGATCGCCGCCAACACCAGCAAAGGCGCGCTGCGTGGATCGATCCGGGGGGTGTAATTATGAACCGTCATCACCTGACGCATGGCCGCCGCCGCCGCATCACTGATGTCGAATTGCTGAAACAGCGCGTCGAGGCTGCGGTATTTACCGCGTTCGCGGCGGGTGGCGATGATGGCTTGCGCGAGGTTATTGGCGTCAAAAGCATCCGTGCCCTGCACCAGCGCATCCATCAGCGGGCGCATAAGCTCTACCGGGGCTTCGTTGATGTCGATCTTGCCCGCCTCGTCGCTGATCGTCACATCGATGCGCCCTTCGGCAAGGGTAACGCTGAGAGATGAAGGCCGGGTGCCAGAACTGCCTTCGGCACCGGTGTAGCGCGTGAGTTCGGCCAGAGCGAGGTTCAGCCCACTGCGTGCCAACTCCTGCGCGCGCAATGTTTCAATCTCAGCCCGCAGGCTCAGTGCCTCCAGCCGCGATTGCGAAACGAAACCCGCCACCGCGAGCAAGAGGCCAAGCCCCATCCACAACACGCTGACCATGATAAAGCCACGGGTAGAACGGCTGCGGCGCAGACTCAGCGGAGTTCGCATTCGACCACTCCGTTCTCGGACATGCCGAAGGCAACCATGCAGGGGGCGGCCGCGGTGGAGGCGATAGGCGCGATGGCGATGCGGGTCTCGCCCAGATCCAATGCCACGGCGATGGGCATGCGGCCATCTTCTTGCCGGACCACCGGGGTCCAGTCACGCAGCTGGCCGCGCACGCCGGTGGGCATCAGATAGGAAAACCGCATGAGGCCCGGAACACGCAGCAGCTCTGCGCCGCGCGTCGTTTCAGAGATCATACGCACGTCGCGCATCCGGCCTGCGCGGATTGCGGTCAGCGTGCTGATCTGATTCTCGGTCACAATCTCCAACCGCATCACCTGGCCTTGAGCTGTGCGCAGAGCGAGCCGGTCGGCCTCCCCTTCAAAGGCACCTTCCGTATCCGGGTGGCTTTTGGTGGCCGCCCCGATCCATTCCTGCAGCACCCGTCGCGCGATGATCCGGTCCAGAGGTGCATCCACATGGGCCTGCGTCTGGCGCGCCTGTTGCAGGCCAAAGCCCGCGCTCGCCAACAAGCCCAGCGTCATGGCGGAAACGGTCAGTGCCACCAGCGCCTCGATCAGGGTAAAGCCTCGGCTGCCTTTGCGGCGGCGGGACAGTCTGCGTTTAAACACGTCGCGCTTCGGGAGATTAGCGGTTCGCGATGCTTTTATGATTTCCCAAAACGCTGTCATAGGGGCGACTGCAGATAGCGCATGCTGCGCAGCACCACTTCCTGCTCTCCGCGCACCGCGACAGAGATGAACGCCAGCGTCCCATCGCCCATGCGCACGGCACTCATATCCGGTGGCGGTCTGTTGGAAATGACCAGCGTCCAGCGGCCAGCGGGGTCTTCCCCCTCCTGCTGGGTGCCAATCTGCAAAGGAATATCAACGCCCACACGGTCCAGCACAGAGGCTGCCAGAAGTACGGCTTCGGCCTGTTTATCGGCCTTGGCGCGCAGTTGCAGACCCGTAGAGAGCGCCGCGTAGAACCCGGTGATGACAGCCGCCGCAATGGCCAGCGCCACCAGCGCTTCAATCAAGGAAAACCCCCGAGATATGCCGCGTCTGCGTCTCATGAGGTGGTGCGCACCCGTCCGGTGAGCCAATCGAGCGTAACCTCAACGGCATAGCCACCCGCCGTTACAGCCAAGGTCAGCCCATCCGATTGACCCGTGGGCTGCAAAGTGAGGGTGAGCGGTTCCGCAGGCCCTTCGACACCAGGGCGCATTACATGGGTGGCGCTGCCGGCAGTCAGAGTCTGGGTGCGGTCGTCCCAGCGGATTTCGACCGCGCGGCCTTGCTCTGCCGCTTCCATCCGCGCGCGTTGCAGGATCAGGGAGATCTCGCCCGCTTCAGCCCGCGCCAATGCCGGCCCCCGGTTGCCAAAGGTCGCAAAGCTCACCGCGCCGATCATCACCACGATGGTGATGGTGACGAGAACCTCCACGAGGGCGAGGCCACGGGTGCCTGCCCTTCTGCGTCTCGTTCTTGACGCGTTTTGAGAAAAAACGGCCGCGCCAATACCCTGCCACGCGGCGCGCGCTTGGGACATTGGCGCGAAACACGCTTTCAGATATTTCTCAGCACATTGTTTCACCCAGTGATATCCGCCGCGAGACCATCGCCACCTGTACGTCCGTCAGAACCAAGCGAGCGAACACGCGGACCAACGGGATCGGCCACATATATAAACTGTGCCCCCCAAGGGTCGGCGGGCAATTCCCCATCGCGCAGGTAAGGCCCGTTCCAGCCCGGCACGGTGGCAGGGTCACGCACGAGTGCTGCCAGCCCTTCGGCCTCACTGGGATAACGTCCGGTGTCGATCAAAAAGATGTCCATCGCCGCACGCAGCTGGCTGATCTGTGCCTCAGCACTTTTCACCCGGCTGGATTGCAGCTGGTTCATGGCCGCAGGGCCCACAAGCCCAACAAGCAGGCCAATGATGGCGACCGCCACCAGCATTTCGATCAGCGAGAAACCAGCGGTGCCAAGACGGCGTCGGGGGACGCGCCTAAAACGAAACTTGATTAACAGCAGAGATCGCAGAAAAGAGCGCATAGAGAGAAACTCCGATAAGAAGGCCCACAATCACGATGAGGGCCGGTTGGAACAAAAGCATCGCCCGCTCAAGATCGCGGTCGGCGTGTGCGCGCAGGTCTTCCGCACTGCGCAAAATCATGGCGGGCAGATCGCCTGCCTCTTCGCCGATGCGGATCATCTCGATCGCATCAGGCGGGGCGAGGCGCGTCTCCATCAGCGCCTCCCACAGGGGGTCGCCCCCTTCGATCCGCTTGGACACGCCCAAAAAAGCCGCGCGCAAGGGACCATCGGCACCGGTCGCAAGCGTCTGCATCGCCTCGCTGACGACAACGCCGCGCGTGAGCAGCGTGCCCAGCACATGCAGCGCGCGCACCATGCCGGTGCGCAGGATCAGCGCACGACTGAACGGCACCCAAAGCGCCACCCGCATCAGCGCAGGCATCAACCGGCCCTTGCGATAGAGCCAGAACATAATGCCGATCCCGAGGGCAGCGGCAGGGAGAAGAAGCATCCAAAGCGTCTCAAGCCAGGCCGAGAGCGCAAAGACCGCACGGCCTAAGAACGGAATCGCATCCATGCGCCCCTCTACGATGGGGCGGAATTCGGGGATGATGGCGATCATCACAAGACCGACCGAGATCATCGCCACAACAATGAGGATTGCGGGATAGATGAGACCCGTGCCGAGTTTTCTCAGGAGTGCCAACCGCGTCTCGAAGATCTGTTTTACAGAATGAAGTGCTTTCGGCAGGTCGCCTGAGACTTCTGCCGCACGCAGGAGACTAAGGCTGGCCACATCATCCCAGCCTGCGTGGGTCCGCAGCGCATCAGAGAATGGTGTGCCCTCGCGGGTCGCCCGGCGCAGGGTGCTGGCGGTCTGCGCGATGTGCAGGGTTTTGCCCTTGGCTTGTGGGGCATCCTCGATGAACCCCAACGCGCGGTCCAGCGTGATACCCATCTGGGTAAGCTTGGCCAGACGGCCGACAAACATATCGGTTTCTGCCAGGGTGAGCTTGCGCACTGCGGACGGGTCGGCGGATTTTTGCGCGGCGCGTGCTTTTTTCGGCACCGCTTTGGCCACGCCACCTGCAGGCTGCACCTGAATAGGAAAAAGACCTTCAGCGCGCAGCTGTGCGATCACATCGGCCTTGCTTGCCGCACGCATCGCCCCCTTGCGGTGGCGTCCATCCGTGCTGCGGGCTGTCCACTCAAAGGGATGCAGCGCGGGCGCGTTATCCAGCGACATCTGCCGCCTCCCCCTGCATGCCGGAAATCAGACCAAAGACGCGCACGATCTCATCAATGGAGGTCGTGCCCTGGATGACCAGATCGAAAGCAGCGCGTGGCATGCCCGCAACCTGACTGGCCGGGTCGGCCTGACTGAGCGATGCGGTAAGCTCTGCAGGACCCAGCGTTTCAAACACCGCGATGCGGCCTTTATAACCGGTGCCGTGGCAGGCCGCACAACCCTTGGGCATGCGCAGGTTCCACGTGGAAGCAGCCGGCAGATCACCCGCCAGCGTGCCCATCGCCTTGATCTCGGCGATCATCGCGGGGCCAATAGCCTTGGAGGCTTTGGTACTGCAATCACATAGACGCCGCACCAAACGCTGTGCTGCGGCCAGCCGCAGAACAGAGCGCAAAAGATAATCCGGCACACCCATATCTCGCATCCGCGCCAAGGCTTCGCCCGCGCGGTTGGTATGGAGGGTGGAGAACACAAGGTGTCCGGTCATCGCGGCACGTACCGCAAGCTCGGCGGTTTCAGCATCCCGGATCTCCCCTACCATCAGCACATCGGGGTCATGGCGCAGCACGGTGCGCAGAATGCTGGCGAATGTCAGGCCGATCTCTGGTTTCACCTCGATCTGCACCAGACCGGGGGTATTGATCTCTACCGGGTTTTCAATGGTCACGATCTTGCGGCCCACATCATTGATATCGCCCAAGGCGGCATGCAACGAGGTCGTCTTGCCCGAACCGGTGGGGCCGGTCATGAGAATCAGGCCATTAGGCTGGGCCAGCGCCGCGCGAAAAGACTGCAGCACCGCAGCAGGCATATTGAGTGCCGCAAGCGATCCCAGGTCAGCCTGTGCATCCAGCAGGCGCAATACAATGGATTCGCCATGCACCCCCGGGGCCGTGGCCACACGCATATCAATAGAGGTGCCACCAAAGCGCTGCAGAATGCTGCCATCTTGCGGCAAACGCTTTTCGCTGATGTCCATTCCAGCGAGTATTTTGATCCGTGACAGAATGCCACGCTCCAAATTACGCGCCGGCATTGGCCGCTCTGACAGAATTCCGTCGATTCGCAGCCGTATTCTCATACCGTCCTTTTGCGGTTCGATATGAATATCTGTCGCGCGTGCCTCAATTGCTTCGGCAAAGAGTGTTTCCAGAAAGCGGACAGTAGGGGCATCATTGGCAAGTTCATGAAGCGCTGTGTCATCAATCTCGGTTGGAGACCCCGAAATATGGTTGACGTTGCGTGAATTCTCAGCATCCGCCTTTTGAGCGGTTTCCCGCTCTCTGGCGGCCTCGATGTCGCGCTCTGTGGCGACCTGCAGACGCAAATTTGCGCCAAATAATTGGCGCAGCGCGCGCAGTGTTTCGGGATCAAACGGATCAGCCACAATGGCGGTCGCCCCGGCGTCCGACAGATCGGCAAGTAGCACGGCCTTGCGCTGCTGAAAGGCTGGTGACAGGCGCGGATCCTGGGGCAGGCTGGAGGGGATATCCTCCAGTGAAACAAGTGGTAGTCTGCTGATTTCAGAAGATTTTTTTGCCCATTCGCGCTGTGACATCAGACCAAGGCGTTCCATCACGACGCGCACCGGACGGCGCGAACGCTCCACCGCATCGGCAACCGCATCCAGATGAGCGAGCGGAATCATCTGTCTCAACTGAGGGTCGAATTCAGTTTTGGCAGAAGAGGTGGACGGTACCGTTGACAGGCCTTTTTCGATGTCACGGGAAAACATGGCAGGCGGGCATCCTTGGGCGTTCGATTGGTTTCTAAATCGAGACGAATAGGCCTCGATATGGCTCATCGTTGCCTAATCTGAAATTTTGGTCGAACTAGGGCAGTCCAATCGAAATTTTGCCCAATTCAAAGATTAATAATCCCTCAACCAAGGACCAAACCCATTCTCAAATCCATTCTGTTGGCGGAGATGTTATGACTTTCGGAACTAATAAAAAGCTGATGATGACGACCGCATTGTCAGCTATCTTAACGACAACAACACTGATCACATTCAGCACACCCGCGCGAGCAGATCTGCTTCTGACCTTGCCAAATGGTGCCACAATGGTGGTGCCTGATGACTTTGACATTGCATCATTAGGCTTTCCTCCAGGGCTTAACATCACGCTGACAGCGATCCCAGAAGTAGAAGCGCCGCGTAGCAACAAAGTTGCACCAACCGCTTCCGCCTCTACCAAGGCAGCACCAGTTGCATCCAGACCATTGTATCCTGTCACTTCCGGAGCAAGTGCACCGGTTTCCGTAGATCCGGACATTACACCAGAAGCGGCGGCGGCTCTTGCAAACTCGGCATCCACTACCGAGATGTCCGTAAGACCACCCCCTATCGCCTCAGCCGCGACCAAAGCAGCGCCAACTTCATCCGTTACCTACAGACCCGCGCCCGTCGTTTCTTCAGTTGAAAAGGAGGCACCGGGCCTCTCTGGTGCGATCGCGGGGCAACCTGAACAGACTCCAGGCATGGACCCTGGTGCCATGCCTGATGACCCAACACCCCCGGCGCCCGTTGATCCAGATCCGATCGTCATTTTGCCGCCGGATGAGCCGGTGCTGCCTGATATTCCAACCGACATTCCGACCCCGGACATCCCAACCTTTGCAGGCATCGGTCCCAGCGCCCTGGCACCCCCGGAAACTTTTGTCCTGACCCAGGCCGTGGAAATCACCAGCGGCCCGGTAGGCGATGATCAGATCATCCAGTCCACCGGTCAGACATTGTTTGGCGCGGTAATGGATCCCGGCTCTTTTGACATGGTCGAAGTTTCCGTAGCGCCATCCGGCCGCACCACGACAGTGGATGTAAGCCCAATGACCGGTCAGTTCGCCACGCGGGTCTTTGAAGACGACTTTGGCTCGGATGGCATGGTGACAGTCACGCTGACCGGTGCAAGTTCCGTGTCTGATGAGATTCAGCCCGAAAGCGCATCCTACACCATGCAGCGTGCCTTGCCGACGGATGGTTTTGTGCAGGCGCTGTCACGCGTTACCTATGGTGCGACGCCGCAGCTTTATGCCCGCGTGCGCGCCGTCGGCTTTGACACCTATATCGAAGAGCAGCTGAACCCCGACAGCATCAACGACAGCTTCTTTGACTCGCTGCGCGCCGGAGACCTGATCTCCATGACCTCGCGCAACACCTACGGCATGCTTGATCAGATGATCGAAAAGTCACTGGCCCATGCCTCCTTCAGCGAAAAGCAGTTGCAAGAAGTGATGGGGGCCTTCTGGGTCAACCACTTCCATGCCGCCGAAAAAGATCGCAGCATGTCATTGCAGGCTGTGGCAGATCGCGAGTTCTTCCGCGAGAACGCCTTTGGCACCTTTGAAGAGCTGTTGGTCTATTCCGCACGCAGCCCGCTGATGTCCCGCTTTTTGGACAACAACGACAGCCGTGTTGGCAACCTGAACGAAAACTACGGTCGTGAGATCCTCGAATTGCACACCGTGGGTGTGGACGGCGGCTATAACGATGATGATGTCATTGCAGTCAGCCGTGTCTTCACCGGCTGGGGCTGGGAATGGACCAACCCCGAAGAAAGCGACACGCTCCCGCGCGAGCACGCCTTTATCTTCACCGAAAGCCGTCACGATACTGAAGACAAAGAGATCCCGTTCCTCGGCATCACAATCAATGGCCGTGAAGGCCCTGAAGGTATGGACGAAGCTCTCGAACTGATCACGGTTTTGTCCAACGATCCGCGCACCCAGGCCTTTGTCTGCGGCAAGATCGTACAGAAGTTTGTGTCAGACGCACCGCCTTCAAGCTTTGTCAGCAATTGTGTTGCTGCATGGCAGGCATCAGGCGGCAGCACTGAAGCAATGTTGCGCGCCATCCTGCTGGACCCGGCCTTTATCGAGACCATGTCCTTGCAGCGCAACAAGGCCAAGACACCGTTCGAGTTTGCAGCCTCTTTCGTGCGGGCGTTCGACTACCTGCCGTCTGCCGCACGGATGGAGCAGTTTTACCAGGAAGTACGCGAATCTGTGCAGAAAGCTGGCTTCAACCCTGTACGCTTCCCGGCACCCACCGGCCTGCCCGAAGTGGGCGCGGCATGGCTGAACACCCACGCGATCATTGAGCAGTACAAAGAGCTGACCCGCCTTGCGAACCAAGCCGATACCTATGGATCCGATCTGCAAGCGCTGGTTCTGGATGCCGGTCTGCAAACCGCAGAGGAAACCGCCGCCTACATGTTGGCCATCGCCACTGCCGACCGCTACCGCGAGGAAGAGTATGAAGCGGTGGTACGCGAGCTGAAGGGTACCGATGGTTTCTTTGAACCGGTGACCGAAGATGAGACCCGGGCCTTCCGCCGGGCCATCGCGATCATCGCGGCCTCACCCAGCTTCCACTTGCAGTAACTCTGCGCTGACCTTCCAAACACCTACCGAAACCCAGAGCAGTTTTTCGAAAAAAGGTACCTCATCATGCATTCACGTCGTGACTTTCTCCGCACCTCCGCCATGGCAACTGCAGCAAGCATTGCTGGTGTCGCCGGAGCCCCCAAATTTGTCTTCGGACAGGACACCGGTCAAAGTGGCCCCGGCAAGACCCTGATCAAGGTGTTCCTGCGCGGCGGGGCAGATGGCCTGCACCTGTTCCCGATGGTAGGCGACATCAACTACTACAACGTACGCCCCAACATCGCGATCGAAGGGCCCAGCAATGATGCCAACTCTGCCCTCGATATGGGTCAGACGATGCGCGCCATGAACCCCAACCTCGCTGCGTTGATGGAGATCTGGGAAGGCGATGGCATGGGCCATGGTCTGACGGTTTGCCCTTCAACGGCGATCGAGGAAGGCAACCGGTCCCACTTTGACTGTCAGCGCTGGATCGGTACCGGTCAACGCAACAACTTCATTGATGGTTATCTCAACCGCTATCTGCAGAACATCGATGCCACAGATCACCCGCTGCGTGGTGCGAGCCTCGGCAAAACCAGCAACGCAAAGGAAATTTCGGGCGACCTTCCAGTGCCATCGGTCCGCCAGAGCAGTGACTTCGTCCTCAGCAACTTTGATCTGTGCGAAGGCAGCGGCTGTTCTGACAACCGGCTCACCGACACGATGCGTGAAATCTCAAGCCATCCAGTGGTGCGTGATGGTACCGAAGGTCAGGTCCGCGAACAGCAGATCGTCCTGTTGGACGCCATCGAGGAAGTACAGAACGCGGGCAGCAACTATGAGCCCAACGCCGGTGGCCTGAACTACTCCTTCTCCACGCTTGGGCGCGGCCTGCGTCTGGCGGCCCAGCTGATCAAGGCGGGTGTGCCGCTTTCAGTGGCCTCATTGGACTGGAACATCGGGTGGGACACACATTCCAACCAGATTGCCGAAGGGGCGGACCGCTTTACCGACCAAACCAAGCGCTATCACAGCCGCATGGTCGAAGGGGCCACGGACTTCTTGTGCTTCTGGCGCGACATGGCGGATTACCGCGATGATGTGCTGCTGGTGGCCGGCACTGAATTTGGCCGCACGGTCAAGGAGAACGGCTCACTTGGTACTGACCACGGTCAGGGCGGCGCTTGGTTTGCCTTTGGCGGGCCTGCACGCAGTGTTGTGGCACCCGACGCGGTGAACCTGGCGGATGAGAACCTGCTCAGCAACCGGTACATGCCCAATGTGGTCGACTACCGCGATATGATCGGTGAGATCATGGTCCAGCACATGGGCATTCAAGAATCCATGCTGGCGAACCTGTTCCCGACGCATCAGTTCACCAACTACGGACTGTTCAACGCCGGGGTCTGACCGCGACACCCAAACAATAAAAGAGAGCAGATCAATCAATGGGTGTGGAATGGTACTCGAAAATGTTGAAGGATACGCGGCCCCCGCACGGGTAGGTCGGGCCGCGAAAAACCTGTCGCGGTGGCGCGATATCCTTCGTTTTGCCACCGCACCATCCGATGCGCCGCTGACGGTGTTGTCGGATGTTTTTATGGTATTTGAACGTGATCGGATCTCGTTCGAGGACCGCACCGGCACACCTTTGCCGGATGCGGATCTGATGGGCAAAACCGCCGATCTGATCCTGCTTGATGATGTCTGTTATGATCTCAGCCTGACCCTGCCTGCGGCCCCGCTGGCGGAGTTCGAAGCGATGATCACCAATGAGATCAACTTCGCCTCCCCCTTCCCCGAGGATGCCGCCCATGCCTTTTGGCGCGCCAATGAGACGGCTGAGGGTGATTGGAACGTGCACATCGGTGTGGTGCTGAAATCTGAGGCCGCGCGTGCGCGCAAAGCCGCCGCTGACAAGGGGTTGATCCTGCGTCGGGTTGTGCGGTTGGGGATGGATGACGCCTCGGAGATTTATGCAACTCCCGACTGGCTGACCGAAGCGCCCGCGTCCCGCGCCCGTTTTAACCCTGCACTGATGCTGCCAGCGGCAGCTTTGGGCGTTTTCGTACTGAGCGCAGGCGTGCAGATCGGTCTGACCACACTGCAGATCGGTACGCTGCGCAGCGATGCAACTGCGGCCGACCAGCAACTGCGACAGGCCGCCAGTGAAATGGGGTTTCAGCGCAACATCGCACGCGATCTGACCGCCGGGCGGCAGAACATTGAAATCCTCGCCCTGCTGACGGCCGCCTTGCCCGATGACACCTGGCTCGACCGGGTGACGCTGGAGGAAGACACCCTGCGCATCATCGGTTATGGCCCTTCGGGCGCGGAAACCGTGCGCCTGCTTTCAGAGCTTGAAGGCGTCAAGAACCCCCGTGCCATCGGCACTGTGACCCGCGACAACCGCCAGAACGTGGAACGGTTCGTCATCGAATTTGATCTGGACAGACGATGAACATGTATCGCTTTCATAATCCCGCACTGGTAGCGCAGACGCGTCAGGGGCTTTATGCCGCCGGCGCACTTGCTGCGACGCTCGCGATGGTTCTGGGCCTGTGGATGGTGTGGTCCAGCCAACAGACCGTGGCCGAGTTGCAAAGCCGCATCGCGCGGGTCGCAACCCTGCCTGACACCGGAGCCGCACAGGCAGCGCTTTTTCTGCCGTCCGAAGACGGGCCCAACATCGCGCAGACCCGTTTGCAGACACAGATCCAGGAGCTTGCCAGCGCGCATGCGCTGGACATCGAGGTCATCCGTTCCGCCGAGATCGAGGATCAAGGCCGCGCCATCACCCTTGGGATCATGCTGAACGGGGTCATCCCTGAAGAGCGGCTTGCGGGGTTTCTCACCGCATTGGAAGCCGCGACACCAAAGGTGCTGGTCGATACGCTTGATCTGCGCCGCGCACGGGTAACAAGCCGCCGCGATCCCACGCGCAAGATGGCGCTACGACTGGGGCTGAAGGGGGTCATGCTGAAATGAAGCGTTTGGGTTCACATATGATGGGGGCTGTCTTTGCCCTGATCGCACTGACGATGGCCGCAGCGGTCTGGATTCTGCCAGCACCTGCGGGCGAGACCGCGCGCGCAACCCCGGCTCCGACGCAGAACATTGCCGAGGCCGCGCCGCTGAATCTGGTCGTGCTGACCGCGCGGCCCGCCTTTGACCGCACCCGCAGGCCTTTGGTCGTCAAGGCAACCCCTGCCCCGACCGCACCCAAACCGGCTGCCATCACCTTGTCGCTGCATGGGGTGATCGGCAATGCCGATGGCGGGCTGACCGCACTTTTCCGGATGTCAAACACGCCCGAGCTGTTGGCCCGGCGCATCGGCGAGGAAATCGGGGTCTTCACGGTCACAAGCATCGAGGCCAAACAGGCCCTGCTGCGCGGTGACGACGGCACGACCCAGACGCTGCTCCTGATTACAGAATAGGGCCGGCACGCAATCGGCATGTATGATGCGACATGCCGCTCAGACCGATTGCGCGCTGATCCCGATCTTAGCTGCCGAACGGATTTTCCA
>JBCCAJ010000046.1:0-11182 GCA_039814845.1 Pseudomonadota bacterium
AACCCGTTCTTTTCCGCCAAGGGGGGTGAGGCCGCCAACCCCAGCAAAATCCCAATGCAAAAGAGGATCAAAACACAGGTCATCGACCACTTGTCGATCGTCCTCCACCATTTGGGGAGGACAGGCTCGCCATCCCGTGCCGGGACCGCGCCATACACCATCTCTGTCATGTCTACCGCCGCTCTGCCTAGTCGGTGCCCCTCTTTTGCGGGGGCTATCAAGTCAGTCTAGCAGATCGGCAGGGCAGAGGGAAGCGTTTCCAGCCTCAAACGGTCCAATCAGGCCGCGCGCGTCCCCCGGATCGGATAGTCATTTCCCCGGACGAATTCCAGACCGAACACCAACCCCTCCAGATCAGGTCGCGCGAAGGGCGCGTTGGAAATATCGACGACGTGCAGTTTGCCATCCCCGTTGATCACAAACGTGGCCGGTTCGGCAAAGGGACGGTCGGTTTCGGCGGGGCTGCGCGGGTCTGACACGTAAAGGCCAAGCGCGTGCATCTGCGCCTCGGTCAACCCGTATCCCACCGGAATACTTACGCCCACTTCATCCACAAAGGCCCGCGCTTTGTCTTCCGGGTCACCCGAGACGGCGACCACATCAATCCCAAGCGCGTGATACTTGCCTTGGATTTCTTCCATCTGTCCCAGATACCTTTTGCACAGCGGACAATGCAGCCCGCGGTAAACAACGACCATCTGCCAATCATGCCCACGGCCGGGTTCCCCCAGCACCAACTCTCCGCCGCCCAGACGGGCCACGGTCTGTTTTGGAAATGTCTCACCGGATTGAAGCGCTTGCATGAGGTCAGTCCTTTTTCGCGTTGTCATGTGGTGATCAAACTGAGTCTGCACGGTCGCACGCGCAACAGCCTTCACACCAACGTGACGGCCCCGGCCATTCTTCTTGCTAAAAATATCCCCGCCGGAGGCATAAAATCTCAGTTCAACCCCGCCAACACGCAGGCCACAAAATCATCGCCGCGCTGCTCAAAGTTGTCATACTGATCAAAACTCGCCGCCCCCGGGGCCAAAAGCACGGTGTCGCCGTCGTCGGCCTCTTCCATCGCCCGCGCCACGGCCCGGTCCATGGTGGTGCACACCTCCGCATCCACATCACCCAGCTGCAAGGCAAAGCCCGCCGCCTCCCGCCCGATCACATAGGCCTTGGCGACATGGGCGAGACCCGGCGTCAAACCGACAATCCCGCCTTCCTTCTCCAACCCGCCGCAGATCCAACGCACACGATCAAAGGCCAAAAGCGCCTTCAACGCCGCATCCACATTGGTGGCCTTGCTGTCGTTGACGTAAACAACCCCATCCCGCTTCGCCACGATCTGGCTGCGATGCGGCAACCCCTCAAAGGAATGAAACGCGTCCTCGATCAGCCTCGGCGCAATGCCCAGCGCGCGACAGGCCGCGTAAGCCGCGCAGGCATTTTGATGATTGTGCGCACCCGGCAACCCCGCCACCTGCCGCAAATCAATCGACCCCGCCTGCCGCCCCTTGCGATACTCGCTCAGGAACCCTTTGCGCGCGAAGACATTCCACCCCGGCCCGGTCAACTTGGTCTCAACAGACACCCGAAGCACCCGGTCATCGGCAGGCCCTTGCGCCAGTTGACCGGCCAGAAACACACCTTCTGGTTCATCCACGCCAATAACCGCCCGATCCGGCCCGCCTTCCGCAAACAGCCGCCGCTTGGCCGCAAAATACCCGCCGAACCCGCCATGCCTGTCCAGATGATCAGGGCTGAGATTGGTAAACACCGCCACATCCGGCGTCAGCGCGCGGGCAAGTTCTGTCTGATAAGAACTCAGCTCCAACACCACCACGCCGCCATCGCCGGGCGGGTCGATATCCAGCACCCCGCGGCCAATGTTGCCCGCCAGTTGCGCCGGTTTCCCCGCGCATTCCAGAATGTGATGGATCAGCGCAGAGGTCGTGGATTTCCCATTGCTCCCCGTCACCGCGATCACGCGCGGCGGGCTGTCAAACCGGGCCCACGCCTCATTGGCAAAGGACCGAAAGAAGAGCCCGATATCATTGTCCACCGGCACACCCGCTGCCATCGCGCGGGCGATGATGGGGTTTGGCGTGGGGTAAAGATGCGGAATGCCAGGCGACACCACCAACGCATCCACATCCTCAAACGCGTCCTGCTTGGACAGATCACGCAGTTCTAGATCCTCGGCCTCGGCCGCCGCGCGCGCGATCGGGCTGTCATCCCAGCACAGAGCCTTAGCGCCGCCCGCCCGCAGCGCCTTGGCCGCCGAAAGCCCCGATCGGCCCAGGCCAAGAACCGCGACCTTGTGGCCCTGAGATCCGCGCACCGGGATCATTCAGCGCGCTCCGACAGATTGCGCAAAATCTCTACCGCTTGTGCCCGCATCTGCCAGGGCACAAACGCATGATCATGATGAAATGCCGCCACCATGTTGCAGGGAATGCCCGCATCCGCCAGCGCCACCGCCACCGCGGCCGTCAGCCCCACACCATCAAGCGCCGAATGCACGCTCAGCGTGATCTGCGCCATGGGTTGGGACCGGTCAAACCCGCGCGCGGCGGCAAGATCATCTGCAAGGAGGAGCGACCGCCCCTCCGCTTCCTCAAACACCGCCAAGGCGCCCGTGGCATCCGCATCAACGCCTGTGCAAAAGTGCCAGATCGTGTCCTGCAATACCGGTGCCATTCCCGCGATCATCGCTTCGCGGTCCTTGACGGCCACGGAGTCAGGCGGCGTCATCCCGCGCCCTCATGCTGGTTGGTGATGTAGTTGAGCGATGAAAACGACACGTCCAGTGTGAAGGCGCAGGGCTCTGGGATCAGCGCCTTGATCGCGGCTTCCAACTCTCCACTCAGGCTGGCAATGAAGGCCGCATCCCTATGCGGTTTAGGCAACATCGACACCCGCGCGATGAAATGCGTGTGGCGGTAGATTTCGGCCGGATAGGCCCGCCCCTTGCACGCCCCCGATCCCGGATCATGCGCCACCAGCACCTCCTCGATCCGCTCCAGCACGGCGATGGGGTCCAGGGTCAGATCGTTGGAATAAAACAGCTCAGCATGGGGCATCGGTTATCTCACCTTCAGGGTTGCGAGCCCGATCATCGCCAAAATCAACGCAATGATCCAGAAGCGGATCACAATCGTGGGTTCCGCCCATCCTTTCTTTTCGTAGTGATGATGGATGGGCGCCATCAGGAAGACGCGTTTGCCCGTGGCTTTGAAATAAGCCACCTGAATGATCACGCTCAGCGCTTCCACCACGAAAATACCGCCGATGATGCCCAGAACAAGCTCGTGTTTCGTGGCCACCGCAATCGCGCCCAAGGCCCCGCCCAGTGCGAGCGATCCGGTATCACCCATGAACACCGCCGCAGGCGGCGCGTTGTACCAAAGAAAGCCCAAGCCCCCACCGACAAGACCCGCGACAAAGACCAAAATCTCCCCCGTGCCGGGCACGTAATGCACTTCCAGATACTCGGTGAAGTCCACGCGCCCCACGGCATAGGCAATGATGCCCAGCGCCGTGGCCGCAATCATCACCGGCATGATCGCAAGGCCATCCAGCCCATCGGTCAGGTTCACGGCATTGGCCGCGCCCACGATCACGAACATCGCGAAGGGGATGAAAAACAGCCCCATATTCCACAGCGCATCCTTCAGGAACGGAAAGGCCATGGTGTTTTGCAGCGCATCAGGGTGGTAGGCCGTGGCCCAGAACCCGGCGATCCCGGCAATACAAAACCCCAACAGCAGCCGAACCTTGCCCGACACACCCGAAGAGCTTTGCTTGGACACTTTGGCATAATCATCGGCAAACCCAATGAACCCGAAGGCCAGCGTGACAAACAGAACGATCCACACAAACGGATTATCAAGCCGGGCCCAAAGCAGCGTCGACGTGACCAACGCCCCCACGATCAGAAGGCCCCCCATCGTGGGCGTGCCCGTCTTGGCCAGATGGCTTTCGGGCCCGTCATCGCGAATGGGCTGGCCCTTGCCCTGCCGTTTGCGCAGCACGTTGATCAGAGGTTTGCCAAACAGAAACCCAAAGATCAGCGCCGTCAGAAACGCGCCGCCCGCGCGGAAGGTAATGTAGCGGAACAGATTGAAAAAATCCCCGCCGTCGGACCATATGGTCAGCCAATATAGCATCTACTCTTTGCCCTCTGCCCCAGATCTTTCGGCCGGGGTTCTATTCCCCGGTATCGTTTCTTTTCATATCTCGTGCTGCACTCTCCGGCAGCCGCCAGCCCAGATCGCGGATGCCCTCCACGATGCGCGCCATGGCCATGGATAACGACCCCTTCACCAGAATGGTATCCCCCGCACGCACAACGTCGCGCAGGTGCGGTGCCATGGCCTCACTCGTGTCCGTGTGCATGCCCTGCTTGTCACCGGGCAGCGCATCATGCAGCGCTTCCATCAGTGGCCCAACGCAATGAACGCAATCAATATTTTCGAGCGCGGCATGCTCCGCCATCGCCGCATGCATGGCCACTTCCGTAGGGCCCAGCTCCTTCATGTCCCCCACGAAGGCGATCTTGCGACCACGGGAATTGGCACATGCCAACACCTCGAACCCCGCACCTAGCGAGGTGGGATTGGCGTTGTAGGAATCATCGATCAAGACCAGCGCCACCTCGGGCCTGTCGGGATCAAGCTCAATGCGTTCCACCGCGCCTCGCCCCGTGACCGGTGCCCAGGTCGACAGCGCATTGGCCGACAACGCCAAATCCGCGCCCAACGCCTTGGCCGCCGCCAACGCGCCCAGACCGTTCATCGCGAAATGCTGACCCGCAGAGGCCAGTTTGAACAGAAACGGACCCTCGGAGGTTTCCGCCTTCACCACGCTGACCCCATCGGCCACCGAAACGGACAACAGCCGGAAATCCCGCCCCAGTTGCCCAAAGCCGATTTGCGTGGCTTGCGTCGCTGCCTGCAAAATGGGCGCGGTGGCAACGTCATCATTGATGACCGCCACGCCGCCCGCTTCCAGCCCTTCGAAAATCGCCGCCTTCTCCCGCGCGATCCCTTCAATGCCGTCCGCGAAAGCCTCCATATGCACCTCGGCCACGGTGGTGACCATCGCCACATGCGGCCGCGCCATTTTCGACAGCGGCGCAATCTCTCCGGGATGGTTCATGCCCATCTCGATCACGGCAAATTCTGTGTCCTCAGGCATCCGCGCCAATGTCAGCGGCACGCCCCAATGGTTGTTGTAACTGGCAACCGAGGCATGCACCCGCCCCTGCGCCCCCAACACATCGCGCAGCATTTCCTTGGTGGAGGTTTTGCCCACCGACCCGGTGATCCCGACAACCCGCGCATCTGTGCGCGCACGCCCCGCACGGCCCAACGCCTCAAGCCCAGTCTGCACGTCCTCCACGATCAGCAGCGGCGCGTCCTCAGACACCCCCTCCGGCACCCGCGACACCAAGGCCGCCGCCGCGCCTTTCTCCAACGCTTGCGCCACAAAATCATGAGCATCCCGCGCCACCGTCAGGGCCACGAACAGATCCCCCGGCTCCAACGTGCGGGTATCAATCGAAACGCCCGTGGCCTGCCAGGCGCACGTCACCCACCCACCCGTCGCCTCAGCGGCCGCGTCCGATGTCCAGAGCGTCACAGCTCATCCCCATCAAGTGCGGACACTGCGACACTGGCTTGCTCGGCATCGTCAAAGGGAAACACATCATCGCCCACGATCTGGCCTGTCTCATGACCCTTGCCGGCAATCAGCAGCGCATCCCCCGGCCCCAACGCATCAACCCCGCGCAGAATGGCTTCGGCCCGGTCACCCACCTCAGTGGCCTCGGGGCAGCCCTCCATCACGGCCGCGCGGATCAGTGCAGGATCTTCACTGCGCGGGTTGTCATCGGTCACAATCACCTGATCGGCATGCTCTGCCGCCGCCTGCCCCATCAACACGCGTTTGCCCGGGTCGCGATCCCCGCCCGCACCGACAATACACACGATCCGCCCCATCACGTGGGGGCGCAATGCGCGCAGCGCCGTGGCCACCGCATCAGGCGTGTGGGAATAATCGACAAAAACAGACGCGCCATTCTGTCGCCGCGCGGCCAGCTCCATCCGGCCCCGGACCGTGCGCATGGCGGGCAGCGTGGCAAACACCTGTTGCGCATCCGCGCCCGCGCCAATCGCCAGCCCCGCCGCCAACAGTACATTTTCTGCCTGAAACCCACCAATAAGCGGCAATTCCGCCTGGTTGACCACGCCCCGCCAGTCAAAGCGCAGCACCTGTCCCGTGGGGGAAAAACTGCGCGCCACAATGTGCAGATCGGCCCCATCATTGCGCCCGACGGTCAGCACATCCTGGCCGCGCGTCTTGGCAATGCCCGCCATTTCTGCCCCGCGCGGATCGTCAATATTGATCACCGCCACGCCGTCTTCGGGCAACACGCGCGCAAACAAGCCCGCCTTGGCGCCAAAATACTCCTCAAACGTGTCGTGGTAATCCAGATGATCCTGGCTGAAATTCGAAAACCCCGCCGCCGCCAACCGGACGCCATCGAGCCGCCGCTGTTCCAGCCCGTGCGAGGACGCCTCCATCGCCGCATGCGTGACCATGTGATCTTCCGCCTCCGCCAAAATGCGGTGCAGCGTGATGGGTTCGGGCGTCGTGTGCATCAGCGGCGCAGTGTAGGCACCCTCCACCCCCGTGGTGCCGATATTGACAGCGTCAAAGCCCATCCGCTCCCAAATCTGGCGGGTGAAAGAGGCCACAGATGTTTTGCCATTGGTGCCCGTCACCGCCACGACCGTGTCAGGCTGCGCCCCAAACCAGAGCGCGGCCGCATAGGCCAGCGTCTGGCGCGGGTCCTCTGCCACGATCAGAGCGGCCTCTGCGCCGGCCAAATGCTCCGCCGCGATCTGCGCGCCACGTGCATCGGTCAGGATCGCCCCCGCCCCCATGCGCAGCGCATATTTGATGAATTCGCCGCCATGGATGCGCGTGCCCGGCAGCGCCGCGAAAAGATACCCCGGCTTCACATCGCGGCTGTCCACGGCCAACCCGGTGATATCAGCCCGCTTGCCGCCCATGGCAGTCAGGCCCAGCTGATCCAAAGATTTCACCTGCACCACCCGACTGCCCTCACGTCAATTCGCCTGTTGTGACACGTCCGTTATACCAGTGGCAACGAGGGGTTCAATCTCAGGTCTTAGCCCCATCAGGGGGGCCACCCTGCGAATAATCTCTGCGGCCACGGGCACGGCTGTCCATCCGGCAGTGCGGCGTGGCTCTTCGCCGGAATTCTCCGATGGTTCGTCCAGCGTGACCACCAGCACATATTTTGGATCATGGGCCGGGAAGACACTGGCGAAGGTGGCGATGACCTTGTCCTCATAATACCCGCCCCCGCGCGCCCGCGCTTTGTCTGCCGTACCGGTCTTGCCGCCCACGGCGTAACCCGCCACATCGCCCAAAGACGCGGTGCCGTCCTCATGGGACACCACCAACCGCAACATTTTCATCGCATGGGCGGAGGCTGCCTCAGACAAAACCTGCGGTCCACGCTGATTGCGGGGCTGACGCAACAACGTCGGTTCCACCTTGTAGCCGCCATTGGCCAGCGTTGCGTACGCCGCCGCGAGGTTCATCGGAGAGGTGGACACCCCATGGCCATACGACATTGTCATCAAGGACAGATCGGACCATTTCTGCGTGAAAGGCTTCGCTTTGGGGGCCTCAATCAACTCAACCGGGGACGAGGTCAGCAATCCCAATTCCTCCATGAACGCCTTGTGCCGGGGCACCCCGATCATCTGCGCAATCCGCGCCGTGCCGATGTTGGAGGATTTGACCACCACTTTCGTTGTCGACAAGGCCGGGCCGTAATTGCGGAAATCGCGGATCTTGTGCTTGCCCCACACGATCGGCCCCGTGGTGTCGATCATGGTGGAGGGGTTCACCAGCCCCAGATCCATCGCCTGTGCCACGGTGAAGATTTTAAAAACCGATCCAAGTTCATAAAGCCCTTGCACCGCACGGTTGAAAATGGGGCTGTCATCGGGGTTGCCTTCGGTGGGCGGCGCGGGGCGGTCATTGGGGTCAAAATCCGGCAGGCTTGCCAAGGCGATCAGCTCACCTGTTTCGGCATCCATCAGGATCGCGGTCGCCCCTTTGGCGTTCATGATGGTCATGCCACCATGCAGCACCCGTTCCACGGCGGCCTGGACTGACAGATCAATCGACAGGCGCAGCGGCTCATGCCCCCGCGCGGGATCGCGCAGGCGGGCGTCAAAGCGTTTCTCCACCCCCGCCGTGCCGAGAATTTCGGCCGAATTCACATCTTCCTCGCCAAACCGCGTGCCCCCCAGCACATGGGCCGCCAGCGCGCCATTGGGGTAAAGCCGCATCTCTCGTGGGCCAAAATGCAGGCCCGGCTCGCCGATGTCATGGACCATCTGCAATTGTTCAGGGCTGATCCGGCCTTTAACCCAGACGAATTTACGCTTGCCGGTGAAATCTTTGACCAGCCGCTCTCGATCAAGATCGGGAAAGATCTTCACCAGCGCGTCGGCGGCCGTTTCGGGCTCAATCATTTCCTGGGGATGGGCGTAAAGGGAATGCGTCTCAAAGTTGGTCGCCAGAATGCGACCTTCGCGATCCACGATGTCAGCCCTCTGCGCCAGGATCTGCGCCCCGCTCGCCGCCGTGCGTGGCTCTGCTGGCACCGACTGTGCCAATGTCCCCATGCGCGCGCCGATGGTGGCAAAGGCGAACATGAAGAACATCCCCAGCACGAAAAGCCGCCCCTGCGCGCGACGCCGTGCGCGGGTTTGCATCTCCTCATGGCGGGCCCGGATATTTTCGCGCTCAATGGCATCGGGGTTGTCGCCGTCTTCACGGGCCTTCAGGATGCGCGCCAGCGGGCGCAATGGTGTTCGGATCATGGGAAGTGCCCCCCATCGCTGCGCAGATCAATGATCTCCAGCTCTTCCAGCGGCAGTTCGATAATCTCAAGCTCTTCGACCGGCATAGTGACCTCGCCCACGCGGCCAAATTGGTGGGGCCGAATTTCCATCAATTCCAGTGACTTATAATTGATTTCCGCCAGATCGCGCAGCCGGTCGGGGCGGTTGAGATACGCCCATTCCGCCCGCAGCATGCGCAGACGTTCGCGCGCGCCCGCGATGTCGTTTTGCAGCCGCTCGGTGCGCGCCTGTGCTTCCTGTGTCTGATAGTTTTCGTGATAGGCCCAGAACGCCATGGAAATGACGATGGCGACGGTGAGGGCGTAAAAAATCGTACGCATTAAAAGGACCTCTTCAAATGACACCCCGACAGAGCGCCTTCGCAAGGCCCCGGTCTGGCGATCCAAATACTAAGCAAGGGCGCTTTATCGTGACGTACCGCCGTGTGATTGAGCGGCACGATGACGTCCACATTTCGCCAGGCCCTTAGGGGGGCCTTGCGAAGGCGCGGCGCGCTACGCGCTTGATTCCGCGCCGGGGTACAGGATGTTCGACACACACCCACCATCACACCGCCCTCTTCAATTCCGGCATGCCCAGCCCGCGCCGGTCCACCGCCTCATGGGCCGCAGACGTCCGCACCGCCAACCGCAACTTCGCCGACCGCGCCCTCGGGTTTGCCGCAACCTCTGCTACATCCGGCGCTACGGCCTTGCGGGATTTCAACACAAACTGAGGCTCCCGCGCCGCTTCCTGCGGGCCATGGCGGCTGCCACCCCCGCCTGCATCCGCCTTGGCCTGCAAAAACCGCTTCACAATCCGGTCCTCGACCGAATGAAACGTCACCACGGCCAACTGCCCGCCGGGCTTCAACACGCGCTCCGCGGCCTCCAGCCCCTCGACCAGCTCTTCATATTCTTCATTCACGGCAATTCGGATCGCCTGAAACGACCGCGTCGCCGGATGCGCCTGACCGGGCTTGGCGCGCGGCAAACATCCAGCCACCACCCCCGCCAGGTCCAACGTGGTCTCTATCGGCCGCGCCTTCACAATCGCCCTGGCAATCCGCCGGCTCGCCCGCTCTTCGCCAAAAAGATAAAGAATATCCGCCAGCACCTCCTCAGAGGCCCCGTTCACGATGTCCGCAGCAGACCGCCCCGCCTGCCCCATCCGCATATCCAGCGGGCCGTCTTTTTGAAACGAAAACCCGCGCTCGGCGCGGTCCAGCTGCATCGAAGACACCCCGAGATCAAGAACGACCCCGTCCGCGCCCTCCACATGATCATCCATCCGGGAAAATCGCGCCTGCACAACGCGCAACCGCGCCCCGAAGGTCGCCCCCCACTCAGCGGCCATCTGAACAGCCAGCGGATCACGATCAATCCCCACGACCCGAGTGGCACCTGCTTGCAAAAATCCGCGCGTGTAACCGCCCGCGCCCAGCGTGCCATCAATCCAGACCCCCTCAACCGGGGCCACGGCATTCAAAATTGAATTAAGAAGGACCGGAATATGTGGGGTATCGGGGGCCGCGGCAGCAGACATCTCTCATGCCTCTCCCGGCGGTCCATCAAGGAAGACCAGCGGATCGACATCGCCGGGCAATTCATCCAGCCAGGCCTCGGTGCGCGCCTCTTCCTCGGCCTCATAGGTCTCAGGTTTCCAGATCTGGAACGTGTCACCGGCGGCGAGGAACAGCGCCTCACCCGGCACAGTCAGCCCAATCTTTTCGCGCAGCTTCAGCGGCAGCACCAGCCGCCCTGTCTCATCCACGTTCGTATGCACGGATTGCGCGCTGAAAAGCCGCTCCAGCATCGCCCGCTGACGCGACCCGCGCGGCAGGTTCGCGATCTTTTCGTCCACCTCGTCGATGGCCTTGACCGTGTAGCATTCCAGATATTTGCGGCGATGATCGCCATAGACGATGACCAGCTCAGGGTTCAAACCGTCCGTCCAGCCCGGATCATTGGCTTCAAGCACACGGCGAAAATGGGCCGGGATAGACACCCGCCCCTTGGCATCCACCTTGTGATGCC
Source organism: Pseudomonadota bacterium (assembly GCA_039814845.1). GTDB lineage: Bacteria > Pseudomonadota > Alphaproteobacteria > Rhodobacterales > Rhodobacteraceae > Roseovarius. The sequence goes on from JBCCAJ010000046.1 coordinate 10,982, forward strand.
CTTCACCTCTGAACCTGCGAACCACTGTCCTTGGCTCCCAATTCTTCCCCCCGCTCCAGCCCTATTCGAGCCCTTGAAATGAAAACGGCGGATTGAACTGCTGCCACTGTCCAATCCGCCGCCCTCGTCCCGCTCTAGCGGGTAGTCCAGCTGCGCGCGCCACCTGGGGGGATGTCTGCTCGCCCGCGCGCCGGATCTCTT
>JBCCAJ010000531.1:0-1507 GCA_039814845.1 Pseudomonadota bacterium
ATCCTCGAAAACTCCCGTCGCGCCACGATTGAGGCGATAGCGGCCTTACCGCAAACCTCCGCCACGGGCGAGATGACGATGGACGGGTTCGATGTTCCGATCACGCTGAAGGTCAAGGTCAGCGTCGAAGGGGACCGGATCATGACCGATTTCACCGGCACATCTGGCCTCGACAAAAAGGGCATCAACTGCCCGCTAGTCTACACCAAGGCCTATGCCTGTTACGCGCTCAAGGTCGCCATTGCGCCCGAAATCCCGAACAATGCAGCCTCGCTGGCCCCGTTCGAAATCACCGCGCCGGAGAATTCCATCGTGAACGCGCTGCACCCAGCGCCCGTTGCCCTGCGTCACATTGTGGGGCATTTCGTGCCGGACGCGGTGTATGACGCCTTCGACAAGATCGTGCCGGGGCTTGTGCCTGCTGAAGGCGCGGGATGCCTCTGCAATTTCCAGGTCAGCTTGCGCCCGCGCAGCGATGCCCCCGCACCGGCAGACGCGCGTCGGTCCGAAGTGCTGACGTTCAATTCCGGCGGATCTGGCGCACGGCCTGACCATGATGGGATGAACGCCACCGCCTTCCCGTCAGGCGTGATGACCATGCCCATTGAAGCCACCGAGCACGCCGGCCCCGTGATCATCTGGCGCAAGGAATTGCGCCCCGACAGTGGTGGCGCAGGCCGAACACGCGGCGGTCTCGGCCAATATATGGAGGTCGGCGCGCAAGAGGGGCACGAGTTTGACATTCAAGCGATGTTCGACCGTGGCAAGCATCCAGCGCGTGGGCGCCGTGGCGGCGGGAATGGTGCGAACACAACGATTGAACGCAGTGACGGCGCCGCAATGCATGTCAAAGGCAAACAATTCGTCCCCCATGGCGAACGGGTGCTCATGGCCTTCCCGGGCGGCGCTGGCTACGGTGATCCGTCTGAGCGGTCCGAAGACCACGTGAAACGCGATCTGGCGCGCGGATACATATCGCCTGAGACAGCGCAAAAGGATTACGGTTTGTCGAAAGACGACATCGCGGCGGTACACGCCGCCGTGGCCAAGGGAGAACACATATGAGCCATCAAAGCCCAACGCAAAAGAGCTATGACATTGTCATCGTCGGAGGCGCCATCATGGGCGCCTCAACCGCTTGGTTCTTGTCCGACAACAAGGATTTCGATGGCTCGGTCCTCGTGGTGGAGCGGGACATGACGTATGAATACTGCTCGACCACTCACACAAATTCCTGCATGCGGCAGCAATTCTCGACCGAACTTAACGTTCGGATCAGCCAGTTTACGGCGGATTTTGTGAAGAACATCCGGAGCTATATGGGCGGTGACGGACGCGTGCCGGAACTGGGCATTCGGTCCTTTGGCTACATGTATTTTGCAGACAACGACGCCTTCGCCGATGTGCTGCATCAAAGCCAGAAGGTGCAACTGGCGGCCGGTGCCGCAACCCAGTTGATGACGCCGGATGAGATTAAGACAGCTTACCCGTTCTACAACGTCGATGA
>JBCCAJ010000375.1:0-3410 GCA_039814845.1 Pseudomonadota bacterium
AGGCCAAGGCGGACTTGAAAGTGGATGTCGGTGGGAATTTGGCACTGGCAGTCGATGCACCGCCGATCAGTCAAGAGGATGGAAATCGTACCGGCCTGCGCCTCTTCAATCCGGGCGTAGAACGTGTCGAGCACATGGTCCTGATCGGCAAGGTAATGCGCCTTCATGAAGGTCACATCGGGGGCCGTTTCGGCCACGCGGTCCACATAGTTGTAAATGCGGCTGATCAGTTTGCCGGAGAAGAGGAAGTATGGCGCGACGACGATTTTCTTGTAGCCCAGCTTCAGCGCCATTTCGAGGCCACGGCCCACGGACGGATAGGTCACGCCGGAATAAACCGTTTCTGACCAGCCAAAGCCCATATTCTCGGTGACAATGCGGGTCAGGCGCGCGGCCTCGGCATTGGCCAGCGTGTCGGATGTGCCGCGCCCCACGACGACCAGCATGGTGTCGTAGAGATCGCCGTCATGGACGTGGTCGACGCCAAGTGCTTCCAGAATGCGGGCTTCAAAGGCCGCGATCATTTGGGGGTGCAGGCCCAGTTCGCGCCCATACCGCACCGTAAGGCCGGGGTTTTTCTCACCATAGGTTGTCAGCACCGAGGGGATATCGTTCTTGGCGTGGGTCGCCGCAAACAACATACCGGGGACGGCGACGATTTCATCCACACCCGCGTCGCGGAGGCGGTCCAGCCCCATGTGGATGTTGGGCGCGGAGTATTCCAGAAACCCGTATTCCACCGGCAGATCGGGGTAGCGGGCCCGCAGGCCCTTGGCGAGCAGGGCAAATTCCTCTTCCGCGGATTTGGCGCGGCTGCCATGGCCGCAGATCATGATGCCGGTTTTGGTCGCTTGGGTCATGCCGCCTGGCCCCTTTTTGCTGATGTGATTTGAAGCGGGTCTTTCGCGCATTAATTTGCAGCAGGAAAAGGAGAGTACAATGGGTAAAGTGCTTATCGCGGCAGCAGTGATCGTGACGGCAGTGGCCGTGGTGGGCGGCGCACGGGTTTGGGCGAGCCAGGATGTGGAAGAGCCGGATTACACGGTGGAGGCCGCGCAAGGGGCGTTTGAGGTGCGCAACTATCCCGCGATGGTGGCCGCGCAGGTTGATCGGCCCGGCAACCGGGGCGCGGCGGTGCGGTCAGCGTTTCCCAAGCTTGCAGGCTACATTTTCGCCAAGGACCGGCCCGGGGAAAAGATCGCGATGACCGCGCCTGTGACGCAAGAGGTGGGGGACACTGGCTGGACCGTTTCCTTCATCATGCCGGAAGGCCGCACGTTGGCGGATTTGCCCGCGCCTGCAGGGGATGTGGTGTTGGTCGATATCCCGCCACGGCGCATGGCCACGATGCGGTTTTCGGGGCGGTGGAGTGATGCGAAGTTTCAAAACCACGCCGATCAGTTGACCGCGTGGGTCAAGGCGCAAGGGCTGACGATGGTGGGGGATGTGGAATTTGCCTATTACAACGACCCGTTCACACCCGGTTTCATGCGGCGCAATGAGGTGATGGTGGAATTGGCGCCGAGGTGAATATGCCGCTCAAAACTGGGCACCGGTTTTGAGCGTCTCGCGCATGTGGCACATAATGCGCAAGGCGGGGTGAACCCCGCATTACAGTTTGGCGAAAGCCTCGCGATAAGCGGTGAGGTTTTCGCGGGTGTAGTCTGAGTAGTCGAAATCGAGGGTGGAGGTGATCTCGGAGACCATGCTCCACATGGTTTCGCGCAGCAGAGAGGCGCATTTCATCGCGTTGTAGCTGCGCCAGAGCGCGTCATCGGGCCGCCCGCCGAAACACTGCGTGAGCATGGCCGCTTCCGCCTCCGCCGGGAGGCCGGCATTGGTGGCAAGCCCACCCAGATCAAAGAGCGGCGACCCCAGCCCGCCATATTCCCAGTCAATCAGCCAAAACCGATCCGGGCTCCGCAGGATGTTGGCGGGCAGCAGATCGTTATGGGCCAGCGCGATGGAGACCGGGCCGACGCGGGCCTCCAACGCGGCGGCCTCTTCCAGCAGTTGGGGAAGCGCGCCGCGGTGTGATGATCCGTTGTCGCGCAGGAAGGCGGCATAGCTGCGCAGGATGTGGAAAACCCAGAAGCTGAGCACAGGGCCGGTGAGCGCCGCAGTTCCGGAACTGTGCAGCGCCTTGAGCAGGTCCACCACCTTGGACAGCGTGTCTGCGTCATGAAGGTCGTCACCCGCAAGAGGTGCCGCGTCGATATAGTCGAGCACCAGCACACCCGGCTCAGTATGCACCACCCCAGGCGACAGGCCGATGGCATGGGCCGTGCGGCTGAGCGACAGCTCATTCCAGCGCAGGACCATGTGTTCGGGGATATCCTCGCCCAGGCGCACCACGTAGTCGCGGCCCTGATCGGTCAGGCGGACATTGTGATTGGTGATCCCGCCTTCCAGCGCGTGGGCGTTTTGGGGTGCGGTGAAGCAGGACAAGGACAGGGCGCGATCCAGCGCAGCTTGGGCTGTGGTCATGTGAAGAGGATAGTGGGAGGGTTGGGATTTTGGCAAGTGGGCGCACGAATCACGTATTCGATACTTTATTTCGATAAAGTCGAAATTGCGGAAAGGCGTTGCGCTACCAAAACCCAACATAATAGGTTTTGCGCGGGAGTCAGACGCATTGCGCCAAACAAAAGAAAAATTCATTTGATTGACACACGCACCGGCCATTAACGTGGCTATGGGTGACAGAATGCGTCAACAACACCCACTATAACAGGGAGAATACCAACATGGCACTTATCAAAGGCGGGATGCTTGACCGCCGTGGATTTCTAAAAACCACAGCGGCGACCGCCGTTGCAGCGACACTGCCCATGGGCGGTGCAGCCATTGCCGCGCCCAAGCGCGGCGGCCATATCCGGGTCGGCAAAGGCCACGGCCAGACAACCGACACGCTGAACCCCGGCACATGGGAAAACGGCTTTACCATCGACATGGCGTTCGCCATTCACGGCTACCTTGTTGAAGTCGGCCCCGACGGATCCATGGTTCCGAACCTCGCCGAAAGCTGGGAAGCGTCTGCCGATGCATCCGAGTGGCGGTTCAAGCTGCGTCAGGGCGTGACCTTCCATTCCGGCAAGACGCTGACCGTGGAAGACTGCATCGCGTCGATCAACTTCCACCGTGGCGAGGGGTCAACCTCGGCGGCCGGTCCCATCGTGGCACCGATTGTCGACATGACAGCCGATGGCGATGACACGATCGTCTTCACGCTGGATGGCGGCAACGCCGACTTCCCGGCGATCCTGACCGACTATCACATTCCGATGCTGAAAGCCGATGGCGACAGCGTGGATTGGGCGTCTGGCGATGGCTGTGGTGCTTACAAAGTGAAGAGCATCGATTTTGGTGTTCAGGCCACATTCGAGCGCAATGAGAACCATTGGCGTGAA
>JBCCAJ010000038.1:0-11567 GCA_039814845.1 Pseudomonadota bacterium
CGCGAGGCCTTCATCGGGATTGCACCTGCGGTGGTGATGGGCGTCAGTTTCTCGGGCGAATTGGCCTACGAAATTCACATTCCCAATGCCCAGCTTTACGCGGCCTATCTGGCCCTGCGCCAAGCGGGAGAGGCCCATGGCTTGCAGCTTTTCGGCGCGCGCGCGGTGGAATCGATGCGGATGGAAAAGGGCTTCCTGCATTGGAAATCAGACATCCTGACGGAATTTGACCCGTTTGAGACGGGGCTGGATCGGTTCGTGCGGATGAACAAGGCAGAGTTTGTGGGCAAGGCCGCATTAGAGGCACGACGCGCAGCGGGCCCCACGCGCAAACTGGTCACGCTTGAGGTGATGCGCGATGATGCGCCAGCGCATGGCGGCGCGTCCGTGATGCTGGACGGCGCGGTTGTGGGCACCGTGACATCGGGCGATTACGGTCATCGGGTGGGCAAAAATCTGGCTTATGCCTTTGTAAAGCCAGAGGATTCTCAGATCGGCACGGAACTGTCGATCGACATCATCGGGTCGATGACCCCTGCCCGCGTGATTGCCCCCAGTCCCCATGACCCCGACATGACGCGTGTTCGATCATAGCGCGAGGCCATCGCATTCTTTCAAAGAATGCGTCCGAAATCTTTGAAAGATTTCGCGCCCCTTGGTGCGGATAGGTTGATATAGGAAAAATTTACTGAGCGTTCAGCTCAAGCTCTGCCACATAGGTGGACAGGTCTTCGTCCTGGCTCAGATCTGCCAGGTGATAGCGTTCCATCACCGCGTTCGCGCCTAAGGCGACATCCCGCGTGATTGTGCCTTGCGGTCCAACGGGGCCGTAATGCACATCAGCCACTTGGAAATAGACAGACCCGGATTCACCCACGCGTAGGCTGGGCGCCTCTTCCAGCGCGGGCACCTCATAGGTTTCCCCACCGTTCAGCGTGCCTTCAAAAACGATGTTGCCCTCAGCCGACGTCACCCGGATCCAGGCCGGGCGCACGGCCACGACGCGCACGGGCGGTTTGGCATCGGCCAGAACCTGCGGCGACGCAGTGCCATCGCCAGACCGTGACAGCACAGACGCAATCGCGGCTTCAATCGGATCAATCGGTTCGGCCACGGGTGCGTCCGCAGTCAGTGTCCCGACAGAGGACGGGTCAATCGTGGCAATCGGGCCGTCACGAGCCACGATCACAGGCACATCCAGTGCCTCAGGGCGATAGACCCGATCAAGCGATTCAGACGTGCCGAAATTCGAAGGCTCGAAACCGGACGCAATATCACCCGTTTGCGCGATCACAGCACCATCCAGGGGATCAAGATCAGTGAGAACCGTTGGCGTGTTTTCAACGGGCGCAAGGCGCACCTGCTGCACCTCTTGGAGCACCGTCCATCCCCCAAAACCAATGGCTGCAATCAAGCCCACCAAAACAACCGCGGACCCAATCGCCCCCGGCTCCACCCCGCTCAGCATACTTTCGCGCGCTGGCAAGAAAGGGGTCGTGGGTTCCATGATCGGATCTTTGCGCGACGCGACACGGTCGGCCACGCTGTCAGGCTTACGAATGGTTGATGCGCCGGCAGACATGCCATGCGCCAGTGCGAAGCCGCATTCGCGGGAAAATGTCTCAAACGCCTCATCGGGATCCATGCCCAGATAACGCGCATAAGACCGAACGTAACCAGGAATGAACCCGGGCGTGTCAAAGGCATCGGGGTCGGCGTTTTCAATGGCAGCAATGTAGGAGGCACGGATGCGAATTTCACGTTCCACATCCAACAGGCTTTTGCCCATCGTAGCCCGCTCACCGCGCATCAGGTCGCCCAAACGCAGATCGAACGCGTCGAAGCCACGCGGCTCCTCCACGATTTCAACGTTCTTCGTCCTTTTGCGGCGAAGGACCATATGCCTGCCTTTCTTCCCCGAACCTTCCCCAACCACGCATCAGCCAACAGATATTGGCCGATACTTGATTCGGCTCGGGTCCCTTTGTTTACAAGAGTTTATCACAAAACAAGAAGTTTTGCACAGGCAGCAGGTTTAGGCGGTCAAATCGGCACGATTCAGCGCGCAATGGCTCCATAAAGCATCTAACGCGCTGATAAGCGCTTCAACCTCAAACTTTCCGTGCACCGGTGAGGGCGTGAAGCGCAGGCGCTCTGTCCCACGCGGAACGGTCGGGAAATTGATCGGCTGAACGTAGATCGAATACCGTTCCAGCAACATATCGCTAAGAATTTTGGTGTGGACGGGGTTGCCAACCATGACCGGCACAATGTGGCTGCCATGGTCAATCAGCGGCAAACCAAGCGCCTTCAGCCGCGTCTTCAGCACCTGCGCCCGTTCTTGATGCTGGTCGCGCAAGCCTTGATCCGTTTTCAGATGCGCCACAGAGGCGGCAGCCCCCGCAGCCACCGCAGGCGGAAGCGAGGTCGTGAAGATGAATCCCGGCGCGTAAGACCTTATGGCATCACACATTTTCGCGCTTGCAGAAATGTAGCCACCCATCACGCCATAGGCCTTGGCCAGCGTTCCGTTGATAATGTCGATGCGGTCCATCAATCCATCTCGTTCGGCCACACCGCCACCGCGCGGACCGTACATGCCAACCGCGTGCACCTCATCAATGTAGGTCAGCGCACCAAATTCATCGGCGATATCGCAAATCGCCGCGATGGGTGCGAAATCGCCATCCATGGAATAGATCGATTCAAACGCGATCAGCTTGGGTGCGTCCGCGTCATCGGCAGCGAGCAATTCGCGCAGGTGATCGAGGTCATTGTGCCGGAAAATCCGCTTTTGTCCGCCCAGCCGCTTGATCCCTTCGATCATGGAGGCGTGGTTCAGCGCGTCCGAGTAGATGATCAGGCCAGGGAACAGTTTCGCCAGCGTCGACAGCGTCGCGTCATTGGCAATGTAGGCCGATGTGAACAGAAGCGCGGCCTCTTTGCCGTGAAGGTCTGCCAGCTCTGCTTCCAACTGCTTGTGATAGATCGTTGTGCCCGAGATGTTGCGTGTGCCACCGGACCCCGCGCCCGTGGCTTCCAACGCGTCATGCATGGCCTTCAACACAACCGGATGCTGCCCCATGCCCAGATAGTCATTGCCGCACCAAACGGTGATCCGCTGTTCCGACCCGTCGGGCCGTGTCCAGGTTGCGTGGGGGTAATGACCGTTGCTGCGCTCAATATCGATGAACGTGCGATAGCGGCCTTCGTCATGCAGTTTCGCAATGGCTTGATCTAGCTTTGCGTTGTAGTCCACCTAGTGTCTCCTTGAACGCTAAGGTTCTGGGTTCGGCTCTGGGTCGCGTTGGTGCCGGATAAGTTCGGCGTGCTCTGCCGTCAGATATAGTTTGAATGGTTCTAAGTCTACACGGTACATATCGCCACGGGCGCAATCCTTGACCCAGATCAAACGCCCCGGCACTTTTTCGGTTTTTCTGCTGCGGAGACAGGCAATAATTCACATTTGTTTTCAAAGGCCTAATGCGCCCAGCCCGGTTGAGGCCAGGAATAGGGTGCCAAAGACCCGGCAGCCGTTCTTGTGATCATTCGCACCTCCGGTCTAGGGTGCGGCAATATCCATCACAAATCGGAGCCCATCCATGTCGCTTGACGCCGTCCTTTCCCGCATCGATGACCAACTTCCCGACGCGCTGGAGCGTCTGAAGGCCCTGATGCGCATCCCCTCCATCTCCACCGATCCGGCTTTTGACGATGACTGCGACAAAGCCGCCGATTGGCTGGTGCGCGATCTGCAAAGCATCGGGGTGACAGCAGAGGCCCGCAAGACACCGGGACGCGCGATGGTGGTAGGGCATGTGGATGGACCCCAAGGATCATCGGGCCCGCACCTTCTGTTCTACGGGCACTATGACGTGCAACCCGTTGATCCCGTTGATCTTTGGCACACCGCGCCGTTTGAGCCGGAAATTCAGGACACACCCGGCGGGCAAGTGATCCGGGGTCGCGGGGCCGCCGATGACAAAGGCCAGTTGATGACCTTCATTGAAGCCTGCCGCGCCTACAAAGCGGTGACCGGCACCCTGCCCTGCAAGATGACGTTCTTTCTGGAAGGTGAAGAGGAGTCCGGCTCGCCGTCGCTGATCCCGTTTCTTGAGGCCAATAAAGAGGAGCTTTCCGCCGATATCGCGCTGGTTTGTGACACCGGGATGGTGGCACCGGGCGTGCCCTCCATCGCGTCGCAATTGCGGGGGATGTTAAAGGATGAATTCACGCTGCATGGGCCCAAGATTGATCTGCATTCAGGGCACTATGGTGGCCCCGCGCTTAACCCCTTGAAAGAGATTTCCCGCCTCATCGCCACATTCCACGATGATAATGGCCGCGTGGCGGTGGACGGCTTCTATGAAGGCGTTGAAGAGGTGCCGGCCGATCTGCTGCGCCAATGGGAAAATTGCGGGTTTGATGAGCATGAGTATCTCAGCTCCGTCGGCATGACCCGGCCCCATGGAGAGGAGGGCTATTCCACGCTGGTCCAGCAATGGGCGCGCCCGACGTTGGAAATCAATGGGTTATGGGGTGGCTACCAAGGTGTGGGCACCAAAACCGTGATCCCGGCGGAGGCCCAATGCAAGCTGACCTGCCGCCTGGTGGGGCAAATGGATCCCGATGCCCTGCGCGTGAAGATCCGCAAACATGTGGAAGACCGCCTGCCGCCCGATGCGTCTGTGACATGGGACAACAATCTCGATGGCTCTCCGGCTTCCGTGATGAACACAGACCGGCCGGAGTTTGAAAAAGCGCGTCAGGCGCTCTCGGATGAATGGGGCCGAGAGGCGGTGTTTTCGGCCATGGGCGGGTCCATCCCTGTAACGCGGTTTTTCACCGATATTTTGGGGCTTGATTCCATGCTGATCGGGTTTGGCTTGGAAGATGACGCGATCCATTCCCCCAATGAGAAGTACAATGTCGAAAGCTTCCACAAAGGCACCCGCAGCTGGGCGCGGGTCTTGGATCGTCTGGCGGGGGCATAAAAGAAATGCATATCAACGGGTTTACGGATCAAGTTGAGGGTTTCAATGGCGTGGAAATTGCCTGGTCCGAAGGCGGCGATGGTCCGCCTCTTCTGCTGCTGCATGGCTTTCCCCAGACCCGCGCGTTATGGGCGGAGATTGGCCCTGTATTGGCGCGCAGCCACCGCGTCGTGTGCCCCGATTTGCGCGGCTATGGGCAAAGCGGCAAGCCGAGCGACGTGTCCGCCTACAGCTTCCGCGCCATGGCGCAAGATCAAATGGCTTTGATGCAGCATTTGGGCTTTGAACGGTTCGCCGTCGCTGGCCACGATCGCGGTGGGCGCGTGGCCCATCGGTTGGTCCTCGATGCGCCTGAGGCGGTTACGCGGCTGGCCGTGATGGATATCGTGCCCACCCACACCCTGCTGAAGCTTTTGCGCCGGGATGTGGCGCAGGCCTATTACCACTGGTTCTTCCTTGCCCAACCCGAACCTTTCCCCGAAAAGATGATCAGCGCGGACCCGGATGCATATTACACCTCTTGCCTCTTGGGTTGGGGTGCCGCACGTCTGGAGGATTTCAACCCCACCCAGCTTGACGCCTACCGCGCTTCCTGGCGCGACGCGGACACGATCCGGGGCATGTGCAACGACTACCGCGCGACGCTGGCCTATGATTTCGACGATGACACGGGCGATCTGGACACGCGCATCACCTGCCCTGCCCTTGTGCTTTATGGCGCGGACGGTGCCATGGGGCGGATGTATGACATGCAGGCTGCCTGGGCCGAAAAATGCACGGACATGACTGTGCGGGGCCTGCCGGGCGGGCATTTCTTCCCCGATACCCACCCCAAGGTCACGTTGGAGGCGTTGCAGGCCTTTTTTGCAGCATAGTCGGCGCAAACCCTATTCCTGTATTGATCGAACCCCACCGCCGCCCCACTCTATGACTAGGGTGAGGAGGATCCATGACAGCCGCCGATGAAGCATACCGCGCCGCACAGAGGATCATTGAGACAGTCCGCACGGAGCAGACAACCGTCTTGGATTTGGACTTTAACGTTGAAACCTGTCATGCCCTTGAGCATCTCCCGCCCGAGATCGGCACGCTAGTAAACGTCACGCGCATTGATCTGGGCAACACGCAGGTCGCCGACATTACCCCGCTTCAGGGCCTCGCTCAATTGCAAGCCCTGTCTCTCGTGAACACGCAGGTCGCCGACATCACCCCGCTTCAGGGCCTCACGCAGTTGCAAACCTTGTCTCTCGCGAACACGCAGGTCGCCGACATCACCCCGCTTCAGGGCCTCATGCAGTTGCAAGCCCTGTCTCTCGAGAAGACGCAGGTCGCCGACATCACCCCGCTTCAGGGCCTCATGCAGTTGCAAGCCCTGTCTCTCGAGAAGACGCAGGTCGCCGACATCACCCCGCTTCAGGGCCTCACGCAGCTGCAAGAGCTGTATCTCCAGAACACGCAGGTCGCCGACATCACCCCGCTTCAGGGCCTTGCGCAGTTGCGACGACTGTATCTCCAGAACACGCAGGTCGCCGACATCACCCCGCTTCAGGGCCATGCCGTATTGGAAGACTTGGTTTTGCATGGCTCGAACATTCGTGATCTGCGCCCGATTGCGCGTTTGGAACGGCTGGGCAGAGAGGCTGCAGACAGGCTTACTTTTTCCAAGACACCCGCCGTTGAGGCGGACCCGGACTTGAAACGGTTGTCGAAGATCGAAGATCACGTTCAAAGGGCCGCAGAGACCAAAGCCTATCTGCGCACCCTGCCGCCGTGGCCTGAGCCGCTGCCTTGGTTGGAGACGCCGAACGCCCCCGCATCCGATGCCCCGCCAGAGCCGCCGGAAACGGACGCTGTTCCAACCGTTGTCGTCAGTGAAGATGGCAGGCTTGATCTTGAACCCAGCACACCCACGGAAGACGACCATTCCGATCCGATCAAGGAACGGCTTTATCCGCAGCTTCGGGATGCCGTCAGAAACCTGACGCGGTACGGAAACTACCCACAGGTGAGCACGCCTGCGTCAGCCCTCTCAGGACTTCTTGATGTGCCGTTTAATGAGGCTGACATCCTAAGCATCCATTTGCAGATCGGTGCTCTGATGGATGCCAAAGAGGCTGATGCGGACAAGCGTGACTTAGAAAAGCTTGATCCCGATTGCATGGCGGCGGTCAACGGGGTGTTGCGGCTTGGCCCGCCTGTCACGATGGGCCACCCGGACGTAGAGCTTTTGGAGAAGCGAGCGTTGGATTACGCCCGCACGCGGCAGCCTGAAACGGTGGCGGAAGGGGAACGCCAGCTTGCCGCCGGGATCGCGGAGAACAGCGACCTTGCCACCGAACGCGCGCGAAAAACATCCCAGCAGCTTGCCACCTCTTCAGATACAGGCCGCGTGGCCGAGTATCGTCACCCTTTCATCAAAAAAGCAGTGGTCGCGTTGGGCATCGTCGCGGGTGCTGTGGTTGATACGGCGACAGGCCTTATCTCGTCTGAGGCTGTCTTGGCCGCCGCCCAGTTTGTGACCGCCTACAAGGACGCGATTTTAGCGGTTGCGCCAAGTTGGGGTGAAACCGGGTTCAAGTGGGCGGAATATCTAATCATGAGGGCGGATCAGATCATCAGAGACGCACGCGAAGACGATTGATTGCCGGTCTTATTTTGGAGAAAATGCAGCGGTGGCGCGGTTGACGGGGCTCGAACCCGCGACCCCCGGCGTGACAGGCCGGTACTCTAACCAACTGAGCTACAACCGCCCACTGCAAGCCGCGGTCACCCGTGGCGTGAGGCGTGTCATATGCGCCCGCCCGGCCTGCGTCAAGCGCCGTGAGCCGGCAAAGTGATGCCTTTTTAATATTTTATCGCCTGACACGAAAGAACAGCAAAATTGCCCTGGTCTCAGGTCAGACTCGACCCCAGGAGAGACTGGTCATTTTTTCCGGAATGCCTCAACGGCCGAAGGATAGACCCTCAATCAGACGCGACAAGCGGATCATGCTGGCCGGGTCAGTACAATCCTGGGCCCAGCTTTGCAAAATCACCCGCTCATCTTCCGACAACCCTTTGGGATTGAAAGAGATAAAAGAACGGATGGCAACCCCAGCATCGCTGAAAAGATCGCCATCCGGCGTCAGGTCACTCACGCTGATTTCCTCACCAAAACTCAAGACGCCGTTGAGGTATTTGACGTTTTCAATCAAAAGTCAATATAAGGGACCAACGATCCGTAATTTAGGACCAACCATGCCAGATTTTCACGACCGGCTGAAAAGTGAGATCCTGAAATCAGACTATGATTTCAAATCCTTGTCGTTGCAGATCGGCCAAGCCGAACGGTACGTTTCCAACCTTCTGGCCACCAAGAGCGACCCGGGGTTTTCCAATGTCGTCAAAATCTGCGCGGCCCTCGGGCTGAGCCCCAATCAGATTGCCGGCCTCACTGATGAGGTGACGCTTTTCAGCAATGATCTCGACCAGCATGTCGTGTCCGCCCAGGCGGAAAAAATCCTGACGGCGGTCACGCGCGAGACTTATCGCAAACTGTCGCGCCGCGGGGTGAAGCCATTGCTCGACGACGTGCTAACGTGGTGGCATCAGCAAAACGGGCTGCTCAACAATTTCGACAAGCTGTCGGAACATGTGGATTTGTACGTCACGCCAGAGGTGGACAGCACCCTGCCGGAACCCTACCGCGTGGGATACAATTCACTGGCCGCGCAGAGCTTTGGCGTGCAATCCGCCGATCACCTGCGCCACCTGCTGACGACTTTTGACGGGGAATTGGTGGAACGGGTGCGGATGAGCCATGTGGAGACCTCCAAGGGTGAACCGCGTCTGAGCATCGAAGAGATCGATGTGGAACTGCCGGGCCATACCTTCCCGCTGCGATTTTCCTACAAACGTCTGCTGCTGCCCGTGCGAGACAGTGAGGGCCACAAATACGTGCTCAACTACTCACAAGCGCTCGAGTGAGCCGGCGTAGTGCTGCATCATGTGGCTGAGATGACCGGCGGAGATCGCCACCAGCCATTCTGAATCGTCGCGCCCTTCTGGCACCGGGGCCGCCCATCGCGCCACACCCGGCAATTGCGTGGTGAAGCCGTAGTTGGTGGCAAACCCTGCCTTCACATCGCGGTCGCGCATCATTGCGTAGATCCAATCGACCTGCCACTTGGTGGCAATGCAACTGTGCAGCAGGAACATCAGATAGCGCAGTTTTTGACGGCTGCCGCGACTGGTCGGGCGCACGAACAGCTCTCCGATATAGGCCATGCGACCGTGGAAATTGGGGGGCAGCTCTGAGGTAAATTCCAAAAGCGTCTCACCCGACGGGTTGGGATAGTGCCGGCGCATGGTGCGGATCATGTAATCGCCCATGTTTTCCCGCCCCACCACATCAAACCGCGTGGCAATCCCCGTGACGTATTCCCCCTGCTCTTTCATGAAGAGCCAGAACCCGCTGTCTTCGGTGAAATCATTGTGGCGGCCCGACAGTTTCGCCGTCATGGAGTTTTTGCCCATAGAGGTGACAATGCGCTCGGCCTCATCAAAGCTGGAGATCATGTCGACTTCCAACCCTGTTTCGGCCAAGGCGCCCAGGCATTCACCTCCTACCTTAATCAGATCAAGCGACCGTACCATCCGCCCGTTTAAACCTTGCCCTTCCAATGCTCATTGTTTCCTATCGGGAAACAGTCGGGCAGGCAAAGCCATCCTGAGGCTTCCTGCACGTAAAGATGCGGTTTTCTGAAATCATATGGCAAATTGGCAAAGAGCGGCTTGATCAGGGATCGGTTTAGCGTTGCGCAACCATGACAGCATCAAAAAACGCAGCCAGCGCCTTTTGCGCCGTGATGGGCAGGATCGTCGCGATGTGCTGATCGGGGCGTACAACCACCACACAGCCTGTTTTTCGCTCGACCCCGCGCAGATCATAGACATCCTTACCTGCGCCGGGATGAAAGACCTTTTCATAATCGCGCAGGCCGTATGTACCTTTCGCGGGCCACAAGTGATCGTGCAAGTCGGACACAGTCAAATCGGATTGCTGAAAAACCGCGTAGGTGTCGATCACCGCGTCGATATCGGCACCTTTGGGTGTGTAGCGAATGATCGGGGAGTCCGGCGCTCGGGCCAGAAAGTCAACACACTGATAGGCCGCAGAGGTCGGCACGCGCGGGTCCTCTTCCCCGCCAAACAGGAAAATGCGCCAGCGCCCATCAGCTTTAACCAAATGTCCCAGATGCACGCATCGGCCATCTGGCAGGCGTGTCACTTCCGCAGAAAAGAAACGCTGGCCAATCCGGAAACCCTTAGCCAGATGCTGATGATCTTGACCCGTACAAAGGTAAGACGGGGGGTATTCAATTGACGTGCCCGCCACAAAACCGCTTTGGCGCGTCATGAAGGCTTCGATCTTGGCCGTGTCAATCCTGGCCTGATCGGACATGTCGCTAGCATGGGGCCGCGTGGCCACCAGCTTTGAAAGTTCCTTGTCCGCTTCAAGCAACTGCCGCGCCACCTCGCGGCGTTCTGTGGCGTAGGTGGCAAGCAGTTTAGGGGGGCTTTGCCCCCGCAAAACCGCCGCCAGTTTCCATCCTAGATTGAACGTATCGGGCAATGATGTGTTGAGCCCCCAGCCACCCTTCGGACTGTGGGTGTGGCAGGCATCCCCGGCGATAAACGCACGGGGGATCACATCCTTGGAACTGTCTATGGGCCGATCATCGAACTGGTCGGCCAGCCGTTGCCCGACGGAATAGATCGACCACCAGGCCACTTCTTTCACATCAAGCGTATATGGGTGGAAAATCTTCTGCGCTTTGGCGATCAGATCCGTCTGTGTGAAGGACATTTCATTTGCGCGTCGATCCTTGTTGATGCGGTCCATCTCCACATAGAACCGGCAAAGATACCCGCCTTCGCGCGGGATCGTCATAATGGCACCGTGATCCTTTGACTGGATGAAGCTTTTGACGCGGATGTCCGGGAAATCCGTGTTCAGCAGCAAATCCATCACGCCCCAGGCCTTGTTGGCTGTATCCCCACTGAGGGGGATGCCTAGGCTTTCGCGCACGCGGCTATGCCCCCCATCGCAGCCCACGATAAAGCGCGCCTTGACGGTCTCAGTCTGCCCCTTGCCGGCTTCATCGCAACGTTTGAAACGGGCGGTGATCGGGTGGGCGTTCAAATCTTGCGTGGTACCTTCATCCCGCTCCAGACCGATATACTCGCGGCTGTAATGAGGCCGCAGAGCAGTAACCGACTGCGCCATGCCATCCAGCAAAAGCTCATGCAGGCGGGCCTGATTGAGGATGGAATGGGTGAACTCTGACAATCCTTCCCGAGCGTCATCGATCTTTTCGATCCGTTTGATATGCGTCGGGTTTTCGGCGTCGGGCTCCCAAAACGAGTTCTGTTTTAGCTGATAGGCCTCCTTGACGACCATTTCGCTGCTGTTGAAGGCCTCCATAATCTCAATCGTGCGGCAGGAAATGCCATCGGCGCGCCCAAACAAAAGCGGTCCGGGGGCCATTTCAACAATGCAGGTGCGGATGTCGGGAAACTCCGCCATCTGCC
>JBCCAJ010000288.1:0-4349 GCA_039814845.1 Pseudomonadota bacterium
AGGTTTTTATCATGCTTCTCGATGATCTTCTGGAACCGCCGGGCAAAGCGTTCATCCGCCTTGGCCTTCGCCTCCAGCACTTCGCGGGCGAACACCATGTGGTCCTCGTGCTTCTCCATCATATCCGCCATCTGCTTGTTGGTCGCGGCACCAATCCCAGCCATGGCCGATTGCGCCTCTTTGTCCGTCTCCACCCCGATCTCGTTGATCCGGTGCGCCACGTCCTGCTGCTGCGCCGTTTTCAATGACTTCGACAGCGCGTCATACAAAACAACCCGCTGCTTCGTATCCGTCTGCAGTTTGTTGATCAGCACCATCTGCGTCGCCGCCTGGTTCTGCAGTGAATCCACCCAGGTCTTGCCCTTCTCGATATACCGCTCCAGCGTCTGGGAATTGGCCAGCTTCACCTGCTCTTGCTGCACCATCTCATTGTACTTGGCGTTCATCTCCGCCAGTTCGGTTTCCAGCTTCGTGCGCGCCGCCGCATCCGTCTCGTTGGCAATCGCATTCTCCAACCGAATGATTTCCGGATCCATGCCAGAAATATCGGCGCGCAGCGTTTCCAATTCCCCCACGGTCAATTCCCGCTCATCCAACGTCTCGGACAGGTTGCCCTCCACCTTCACCTTCTGCTCTTCCAGCATCTTCAGCTGACCTTCCAGAAGGTTCACGATCACGTCCGATTTGGAAATCAAATCCTGCAACTTGTCATCAATATTGGCGGTGCGGATCCGATCCTGACGCATGCTGTCGGACTTGGCGGAAGAAAAGATCCCGACCACACTTTCCCATCCGGTCTTGGACCGCATCTCATCAAAGTCTTTGGAGAACCCGGCCGTCACATCATCCAGCCCCATGATCAGCTCGGCGATATTGGCGTTCATGACTTCCGTGTGGGCCTGCACATCCTCAAGTGAGGCGTTCTCAATATCAAGCGTGGCGTCCTCACCGCCCTTTATCTTGGCGCGTGCGGTTTCAATCCGGCTGGTCAGCTCTGCAATACGTGTCTGCGCCTCTTCCACCTGCGCTTGGCTTTCGCGCACCTGTGCGTCCAAATTCGCCATGTCCCGTCTCCCGTCCATTCCTTGTTTGGACACCAATATAACCACCCATACCGGAATGATAAGCACAATTGCCTCTATTACGCGGCGCATTTGCCGCTTATAAAACGACCAAAGAGCAGGAATTGAGGGGCTGCCATGCCCGCAAAAAAGCGCAAACCTTTCAACATCATGGTGGTGGGCCAGGCCGGTCGACTGCAATATGAAGCTATCCTTTTTGCGACCTCACTGCGCCTGAATTCCCCAGATTTTGACGGAAAGCTTTACATTGCCGAACCTCAGCTCGGCCCTTTGTGGAAAAACGATCCGCGCATTCGGGACGACGCAAGTGAGGTTCTGGACCGCCTGGAGGCGGAGATCATCCCCTTTGAGAGCCACCATTTCGGCGACCGCTACCCCTACGGCAATAAAATCGAGGCGCTGTTTGCCCTGCCCAAGGGAGAGCCGTTTCTCTTCCTCGACACTGACACGCTGATCCTCGATGAGATCACCCAGGTGCCCTTCGATTTCACAAAGCCCACCGCGTCCATGCGCCGTGAAGGCACCTGGCCCGAAATACAGCTTTACGGCCCCGGCTACACCGCCACGTGGGGCGCGCTTTATGACAAGTTCGGGCTGGATTTCGAAAGCTCGCTTGATACATCTTGGCCGGATGAATTCTGGCGGCGATATCTCTACTTCAACGCGGGGTTTTTCTACTACGACTGCCCTCATGTGTTCGGCCAGCGCTTCCTGGATTACGCCTTGGCCATCCGCGATGACCCGCCCAAGGAACTCATCTGTCAGTCGCTCGACCCTTGGCTGGATCAGATCGCCCTGCCCATGGTCATCCATTCGCTGGGCGGCGGGCGCGACACGATCCCTGATGGTTTGATGGACGGCTCCGTGACCTGCCATTACCGCGTACTGCCCCTGCTCTATGCCCGCGAAAGTGACCGGGTTGTGGACGCGCTGGAACAGGCGGCGGCGCCCAATTGGGTGAAGAAGGTGCTGAAGAAATACGACCCGGTGAAGTTCATGATCTATCATGGACGGGGCGCGAAAACGCGCGCGCTTTTTGATCGCGATAACCTGCCGCGCAAGGAACAAGCCATCCGCAATACGATCAAGCGCAACGGGTTCTGGATGCGCTAGCCCCCAGCAGAACGAACCGAGCGCCTTCGCCTGGCCCCGGTCTGGCGATCCTGACCTCAGTTCAGCAGCACTTTATCCCTCGGTTCCCGGACTCCATTCGAGCGATGCCGTGCAATTCCAATTTCGCCAGGCCCTTGGGGGGGCCAGGCGAAGGCGCGGCGGACTGCGTCCTTGATTCCGCGCCCAATCGTGCACTGACCAAAAATCCGTTCCAAAGTTCGAGGTCGAAAGGAAAAATTGACCGCTCTCAGCCAACATATTCGGAACACCCGACCCACACCGTCCGGTTGTCCTCCGCCCCCCTTTCCCCTAACCCTGTAGCCAAACTTAAGGGAGAACCCCAATGACCGACCGCATCCACGAATTCGGCTTTGACACGTTGCAAGTCCACGCGGGCGCCCGCCCTGACCCTGCCACCGGGGCACGCAACACGCCGATCTATCAATCCACCGCGTACGTCTTCCGCGACAGCGAACACGCCGCCGCACTTTTTAACCTTCAGGAAGTAGGCTTCATCTATTCCCGCCTGACAAACCCCACCGTTGCGGTGCTTCAGGAACGGGTCGCCACGCTGGAAGGCGGCGCAGGCGCGGTCTGCTGTTCGTCAGGGCACGCCGCCCAGATCATGGCGCTCTTCCCGCTGATGGCGCCGGGCCGGAATGTGGTTGTGTCCACAAGGCTTTACGGCGGGTCCATCACCCAGTTCAGCCAAACGATCACGCGCTTCGGCTGGTCCGCGACATTCGTGGATTTCGATGATCTGGATGCGGTGAAGGCCGCCATCGACGAGGACACCCGCGCGGTCTTCTGCGAATCCATCGCCAACCCAGGCGGCTACATCACCGATCTGGATGCGGTGGCCAAAATCGCCGACGCGGCGGGGCTGCCGCTCATTGTCGATAACACCTCGGCCACGCCCTATCTGTGCCGCCCCATTGAGCACGGCGCCACTTTGGTCGTGCACTCGCTCACGAAGTTCCTCACCGGGAACGGCTCCGTCACGGGGGGCATCGTGGTGGACAGCGGCACGTTTGACTGGTCCGCCTCCGACAAATTCCCGTCGCTCAGCGAACCCGAACCCGCCTATCACGGGCTCAAATTCCACGAAACCTTCGGGCCGCTTGCTTTCACCTTCCACGGCATCGCCATCGGCCTGCGGGATCTTGGCATGACGCTGAACCCCCAGGCCGCGCATTACACGCTGATGGGGATCGAAACCCTGTCCCTGCGCATGCAAAAGCACGTCGAAAACGCCGAAACCGTCGCCAACTGGCTAGAAGGCCATGAGGCGGTTGAGGCCGTCACCTATGCCGGGCTTAAATCATCGCCCTACAACAAACGCCTCAAGAAAATCTGTCCCAAAGGCGCGGGCAGCCTCTTCACCGTGGCGCTGAAGGCGGGCTATGAGGGCTGCGTGAAATTCGTCGATGCGCTGGAGCTGTTCAGCCATGTGGCGAACCTTGGGGATACGCGGTCTTTGATCATCCATTCCGCCTCCACCACGCACCGTCAGCTGACGGCAGAACAGCAAACGGCGGCTGGGGCGGCACCCAATGTGGTGCGAATCTCTATCGGGATTGAGGATGCCGACGACATCATTGCTGATCTCGATCAGGCCCTCAAAAAGGCCAATGCCTGATAAAAACCCCTGATTTGCGTGCATTTACCGCCCCCCAGACCTATATTTCTGGGGGGCTTTCGCTTTGCCTCTGCCTGAAGTCCATGTAACATCACACAGTCTGCCCTTTGTCTGCCCGGGTGGTATACGTCCATGACGCCGTTTGTTTGCCTGTAAGTCCTGACGATGAAACCGAATTTTGCTCTTACGCTTTCCTTTGACGGGATCGGTCTTTTACACCGGTCCGATGGCGGCTGGCTGTCGGTTGGCGATGTGCCTCTCAATGACCCCGATCTTGCGGCTGCATTGAAGTCGCTTCTGGGCCACGCCACCGCGCAAGAGGACACCGTCACCACAAAGCTGGTGATCCCCAATCAGCAAATCCGCTTCCTCAGTTTTGAAAGCGACAGCCGCGACATTGATATCCTTGAGGCGCAAGTGCGCAGCACGCTCAACGGCTCAACTCCTTACCATGTCTCGGAACTGGCCTATGACTGGTCGATGACGGAGGGTGAGGTCTGCGTCGCCGCGGTGGC